>CAMOUZ010000051.1 GCA_946626795.1 uncultured Clostridia bacterium | reverse complement strand
CTCGAACCCCCGATCGGCGAGGAGGAGGACAGCCCCCTCGGCGATTTCATCGAGGACACCACGGCGGCGCAACCTGCCGAGAAAGCGGAGCAGAGCATGGTGAAGGAGCAGCTTATGCAGGTGCTCGCCACTTTGACCCCGCGCGAAGAAAAGGTCATCCGTATGCGTTACGGCTTGGACGATAACCGCGCGCGCACCTTGGAAGAGGTGGGACAAGCCTTCGGCGTCACGCGTGAGCGTATCAGACAGATCGAAGCGAAAGCCTTGCGCAAGCTCCGTCATCCGAAGAGGAAGGACAAGCTGCGCGGATGCGTGGATAAGTGAGAAGCCTCGGCGCGCGTCTTGACGCTTGTCTAGCGCTCATAGAGGGTGCAGGCTCCGTCGTGGACGTCGGCACGGATCACGGCAGACTCCCCGTTTACGCCTTGAAAGAGGGCAGGGCTGAGAGGGCTGTCGCCGTTGATATCAGCGAGAAGAGTCTTAAAAAGGCAGCTTTGCTCGCGGAGAAAGAGGGCGTGTCTTTACGCTTAGTCGTTTGCGACGGATTGCAAGGCGTGGCGGAAGGTGACGCGGAGCTCGTCGTCATTGCGGGGATGGGCGCCCATGAGATCGTGAAAATCCTCGAAGAAGCGCCTTTCCCCTTGAAAAAAGCGGTCTTCGTCCCCCACGCCCACGCACCCCTCTTGCGGCGATACCTTCGGGAGAAGGACGTTCGCCTCGAAAGGGATATCGTGGTAAAAGAGGGCAGCCATTTTTACGCCGTTATGCTCGCGGATTTCTCCCTGCCTTGGCGGGAAGAGGATAATCTTTATGTCGGGCGAGAGGGTGAGGCGCGTGACGCTTATATCGAGACGCGGCTCGCGAAGATCGAGCGCTTCCTTGCTTGTAAGGAGGATCCCGCGCTTGAAGAAGAAAAGGAGATATTGACCTATGTATACCGTTCGTGATCTGAGAGACAAGCTGAATGCCGCTTTTCCTTTTGAGACGGCGCTCTCCTATGACAATGTCGGGCTTCTCGTCGGACACGCGGGGAAAGCGGTCAAGAAGGTGCTCGTCGCCTTGGACGTCACCCACGAGGTCATAAAGGAAGCGCGAGATCTCGGCGCAGAGCTCATCGTTTCCCATCACCCCGTGATCTTCCGGGAGCGGAAGAACGTCACGGACGAGAGCTATACGGGTGGCGTGGTTTTGGATCTTATCGAGAGAGGCGTCGCGGCGATCGCTCTCCATACGAATTACGACCGCGCGGAAGAGGGGAATAACCGTCACCTTGCCTTGGCGCTCGGCGCAAAGGACTATCAGATAAAGGAAGATGGCTTTGCCATCGAGTTTGATCTCGAAAAGGAGATATCTTTGGAGGACTTTAAGGCGAAGGTCAAGTCCGCGCTCGCGGACAGCGTCGTTCGCTCCGTCGGAGAGGGGAAAGTCCGCCGCGTCATCACCTCTTGCGGCGCGGGGATCTCGGAGGAGATGATCCTTCGGGCGAAAGAGACGGACGCCTGCATCGTGACGGCGGATGTGAAACATAATTATGCGTCGATGGCGCGAGACCTCGGCGTGAAGATCGTGGAGACCACGCATTATGCGAGCGAATGGGCTTTCACGGAGAATATGGCAAAATATTTGGCGGAGAGCTTCGACGGCGTCGAAGTGATCGTCAGCCGACACAATATAAATCCTTATGCGTGAAGCCTAAGGGAAGGAGTAGGAAATGGATTTATCCGTAATGCTTGAATATCAGGACCTCGACAGAAAGCTCATCAAGCTGGAAAGCACGCTTTTACAGAGCGAAGCCGCGCGCGAGTACGCCCAGAATAAGGGCACGGTGACCGCCGCGCAGGAGCAGGTCGGAAAGCAAAACCGCGAAGCGGGCGAAATGATCAAACAAATGGACGCGCTCATCGCAGAGTACGAGACCTTGGAAAAGGAGCTCGCCGAGATGGAGAGCGCAGTCCCCGAAGTCACGGATCTGAATGGCGCGGAGTTCTTCTCCCGCAATATCCAGAAGCTCATCAATCAATTGAAGAATCTCTCGCAGGAGATCGGCAAGATGAGTTCGAGGATCGTGGAGATGAATCAAGCGCACGCGGCGACGATGGCTGCGGGCAAGGACGCGGCGAAGAAACTCAATGCGAGCAAGGCGCGTTATGACGAAGAGAAGGCGAAGCTTATGCCGGAAGCGAAGAAACTCCAAGCGGAGATCGCGGAGATCGAGAAGAAATGCACGCCGCGCTTCCTCGACGTCTATAAACGGCTCAGGAAGTCCAAGATCCCCGTGGTCGTGCCTTTGCAAGGGGGCAGGAGCTGCGGCGGATGCTTTATGGAGCTCGCGGGCGACGCCATTGTCAGATTGAACGGAGAAAACTTTATCGAATGTCCTGATTGCGGCAGGATCTTGTATAAGGCGTAAGGAGGACATACAAATGAGTCATGTGATAGCGGAAGTAAAAGCGGGCAATGTCGTGGCATTTGTGCTGTACTTTTTGCTTGTGATCGGCGTGGGCGTCTTCTTCTTTTTGAAGACGAAGACGGACACCGGTGAAAAGGGATTCTTCCTTGGCGGAAGAAAGATGAATGGCATCGTCTCGGCTCTCAGCGCGGGCGCGTCCGATATGAGCGCATGGGTTTTGATGGGACTCCCGGGCGCCATCTATGCGGCGGGGCTCGGGCAGGTCTGGATCTCCATCGGTCTCGCCATCGGCACGGTCCTCGCTTGGATCTTCTTGGCGCCGCGCCTCAGAAGATATTCCATTCTCGCGCAGGACAGCATCACGATCCCGCAGTATCTTACCAATCGTTTCAAGAGCAAGCGGAAAGAATTGCAGGTCATCTGCGCGGTGATCTTCGTGATCGTGTACTGCGTGTACGGTGCGTCGAGCATCAAGGCGGCGGGCACGCTTTTTAATCAGATCTTCGGATTGGATGAGCGCATCGCGATGTTGATCAGTATGATCATCATCATTGCGTACCTCTTCCTCGGCGGCTTCAACGCAGTCTGTTGGACGGACTTCTTCCAAGGAATGATCATGCTTGCGGCGCTGATGCTGCTCCCCATCGTTTCCGTCGCGGTGCTGAAAGCGCCCGAGACGGCGTCCGCTTTGCCAGATAATTTCTGGAATATGTTTGCGATCGGAGATAATTGGTGGTCGAGCTTGGCGACGATCCTCACCGGTCTCGGCTGGGGGCTCGGTTATTTCGGCATGCCGCATATCGTCGTTCGTTATATGTCCATCAAGTCCGAGAAGGAGATGAAAAAGTCGCAGATCGTCGGCAGCACTTGGACGATCTTGATCTTGACTTTCGCTACCGTCGTGGCGCTCGTCGGCAGGAAGTATCTCGGCGCTTCGCTTGAAGATGCTTCTTCCACCGTCTTTATCACCCTCGCGCAAAAGGCGTTCCCCGCCTTCATTGGGGGGCTTGTCATCACGGCGATTCTCGCCGCGTCGATGAGCACGGCGGATTCCCAGCTTCTCGCTTCCTCTTCCGCCTTCGCTTCGGATATCTATAAGACCACCATCCGTCAGAATGCCTCGGAGAAGGAGATCGTTTGGGTGGGTAGGATCGTCGTCATTGCGGCGTCCGTCGTCGCCTTCTTCATCGCCTTCCTCGGATTCGGCGATAAGCCCATCGTTCCCGCTTTCTCCACCATTATGACTTTGGTGTCGGCGGCTTGGGCGGCTTTCGGCGCGGCGTTCGGCCCCGTGCTTTTGCTCTCCCTCTATAATCGCAGAGTGAATTATAAGGGCGCCACAGCGGGTATCATCGTCGGCTTCGTCGTGGATATTCTTTGGATGATCCTCTTCAATATGGAGTATTACGGAATGAAGAGCGTCGCGGTAAATACCGAGCTTTATGAGATCATTCCGGGCTTCATCGCGGGTCTTGCCACGATCCTCTTGGTCAGTCATTTCACGGAGGCGCCCTCCAAGGAGATCACCGACCTCTTTGACAGAGCGACGGGCGCAAAGAGCGTCGAGACCGAGGCCGGGAAAGTCATCGTAGACGGCGTGGAATATGTTGAAGCCGCAGAAGCGGAAAGGGAGATCGCCGAGGAAGCAGTTCCCGCCTCGGAAGACATCATCGCGGCGGAAGCCTCCGCTGCTTCCGACGAGGAATAATCGGCGAATAATCAATTGAATAAAAAGTCCGTCGCTTATCAGAGCGGCGGGCTTTTTTTATATTTATTTCTTTTTCTCGTCGTATTTCAGAGCGCTTCCGTTCTATGGACGAGATAAGGCAGGGCTTCCTCAAAACGCACGCCGTACCAATGCTCGCTGCGGACGGGGAAGGTGGCGCGGATGGCGCGTACGGTATAGTCCACGGCGAGATCTGCGGCGTCTTCCAAAGAGAGCCCGCGGACGATGCCGCCCACGAAGGTGGAAGCATAGACGTCGCCCGTGCCGTGGAAACTGCCTTCGATGCGTTCCTCGAAGTAATAATGCACGCTGTCCTTCGCCTTGGAATAAGCGGCGATGCCGAGCTTGTCTCGGGAGAAAGATACGCCTGTCAGGACGACGTCCCCGCCGTTCAGCGCGGAGAGCCTGCGAAGAAGACCTTCGATATGCGCTTTGTCATAGCCGCTCTCAACGTAAGGTTCTTTGAGAAGGAAAGCGGCTTCCGTGAGGTTCGGCAGGATGACCTCCGCGCCTTGCACGAAAGAAGCCATCTCTGCGGCGAAAGCCTCATCGAAGCCGTAATAAAGCTTGCCGTGATCCGCCATGACGGGGTCCACGATGAATAAAGCGCCCTCTTTCGCATTCTTTTTCACGATGTCTTTGATGTATTGCAACTGGCGCTTGCTCCCGATATAACCGGTGTAAAATGCGTCGAAAAAGACGCCCTCTTTCTCCCAATGCGCGCCGATGGCGGGGATGTCCTCCGTGAGATCGCGGAAGGTATAGCCCGTGAAACCGCCCGTATGGGTGGAGAGCACGGCGGAAGGGATGATGGCGGTCTCGATCCCCATCGCGGAGAGGATGGGCAGCGCCACGGTGAGGGAACATTGCCCGAAGCAAGACACGTCTTGGATGGTGAGCACTTTTTTTGACGTCATAGCCTTATTCCGTATCGGTCGCGCTGTTTTCCTCGGCGTCTTCTTCGTCCTCGGAGGCGTCATCGGTCGTTCCGCTTTCGCCCTCCGTGGCGTTCTCCTCCGCCGTTTCTTCGGGGAAGAGCTCCGCAAGGGTCTCCGCGGTCATCGTATAAGTGTCGCTCGCGCGATAGTAGCCGCCGCCCAAAGCGGAGACGGAGAAGGATGCGCCTTCCGTCTTCGTGAAGGAGAGGGAGGTGCCTTTCGTATAGACGGTGTCGCCGCCGTAGACGATCTTATAGTCGCTCCTGCCTTCGACGGCTTCCCAGGTGAAGGTGAGGAGGTCGCCATCTTTCGTGACGGTTGGGGTGGGCGTTTCGATCTTCACGTATTTCACATAGCTCGTCATCACGGTATTGCTGTCCGTGAAATATTCGCTGTTGCTCTTCGCGGTCACTTCGATGACGTGGACGCCGCCCGCTTGGACCTTGTCCGTGATCTCGCTCCTCAGACCGTCCGAAGAGGTCTCTGCGTATTCCGTCCCGTCGATGGTATAGACGTATTTTTCCGCATAACGCACGGCGGGGACGACGAGGGTCACATTCTCTCCCTCCGTTTCGATAGAGACGGCGGGATCGTCGAGCTTCACGGCGAAATCGAAGGTATAAGTGACTTCGTCGCTGTCGAGGAAAGAGGGGTCTCCGTTCGCCGTCGCGCGGAGCTTTAAGGTCTGCTTGCCGGGGGCGATGCCTTCGAGCTTAAATCTCGTCGTGCCGCTATTCGCGACGTCCACGGAGGTTTCCGGAGAGTCGTTTACGCTGTAAATAAGGCTCTTTGCGTTGATGACCTCCGAGACATAACAGTAATAATCGTTTCCTTCGTTCAGGACGGTGATCTTCGCGGGAGAGGCGAGCTTGGTCACGTAATAATATGCGCCCGCATTTATTACTTTCTCCACCGTCGCGCCTTCATAGACGTATGCCACCGCGGCGTCTTTGATCGTTCCGACGCTTCCTTCCGTGAGGCGCACTTCGCGTCCGCCCGTGACCGCCGTCGCGTTGTTTGAGAGCGTGAGAGCGCAAGCGTCCGAGAGAAGGATCTCGCCCGAGATCTCGCCCGAAACGGAAGCTTCCGCCGCATTGATCGTGAGGACGGCGTTTTCGCCCGTGACCTTTCCTTGAATGTCCGTCTTGCCGCAGGTCAGGGAGACGTCGCTCGAAGCAAGGTCGGCGAGGATGTGGAGATCCGCTGTGCCCACCGCCGTGATCTTATTTGCCGCCACGGTGCCGCCGAGGACGTAGGTCTTGCCTTTCTTATAGCCGATGGTGACGTCCTCCGAGGGGGAGAGGGAAAGGGTGCCGTTCACGGTGAGAGTGTGTTTATTGAGGTCGAGATCGATGGGGCGCTCGAAAGCGAGATCGCCTTCGATCGTGACGTCTTTTTTGAAGATGAAGCGGGTGACTTTTTCTTTGGAAAGCGCCTTCTCGACGGCGCCTTCCGAATGGATGAAAGCATAATGATAGGTGGCGATGAAATGTCCCGCCGCGAGCCCGCCCGCGATGACGAGGGAGGCGATGAGGATGATGAAAAGGAGGAGGTGTTTCTTGAAGAAGGCGGCGAAACGACCTTTCTTTTTCTCTTTTTTCGGCGTTTCTCCTTCGCCGTCCGTTCCTTCTGTCGGCGCTTCCGAGGGCTCGCTTGCGCTTTCACCCTCCGCTTCGTTTTGACCTTCCGTTTCGGTGGGGGCTTCGGCGTCTTCCTCTCCCTTCGAAAGGTCGGCTTCACTCCCGTCGCCGAAAGTCACGAGATCGGGGCTGAGCCCCTCGATATGCCCCTCCGATTCTTCCGAAAGCATTTTGTCGATGAGGTGGAAGCCTTCTTCGAGATATACGCCCGTGGAGCGCGCTGTCTCTTCGTCGTAACGGTCCACGCCGCTATGGATCTCGTGGTCGCTCTTATAGAGAAGATAGGGGATGGGCTCCGCGGAATGCGTGCGCGTGGCGAGAGGGGTGGGATGATCGGGACAGACGAGGACGCGATAAGCTTCTCCGCTGTCTTTAAGATAAGCGAGGACGGGTCCGACGATGTCGGCGTCGATTTTCTCGATGGAAGTGATCTTATCTTCCAAGCTGCCTTGATGTCCCGATTCGTCGGGCGCTTCCACGTGAATGTAGACATAGTCCAGGTGTTTCAAAGCGTCGATCGCGGCTCTTCCTTTCGCGGCGAAATCGGTGTTCACGTTTCCCGTCGCGCCGGGGACGTCGATGACTTCCATATTCGCGCCTTTGCCGATGCCTTTCAGAAGGTCCACCGCGCTGATGATCGCGCCGTGAATGCCGTTTTTCTCGTAGAAATCGGGGATGGCGGGCTTGGTGCCTTCTCCCCAGAGCCAGATGGAATTCGCGGGATTTTTTCCCTCCGCGACGCGCTTTACATTGATGGGATGATCTTTCAAAAGATCATAAGACCGCTTTTCGAGGTCGAGGAAGAGGTCGCCGAGCGTCCCGCCGGGGAGATGACGCTTGATCTTCTTGCCCGTGATGTCATGGGGCGGCGTGAGCTCGGAGCCCACCTCCG
>CAMOUZ010000050.1 GCA_946626795.1 uncultured Clostridia bacterium | reverse complement strand
GCGGGAATGGAGCCGTCGCGCTGTTGATACACCCAACGATCGCTGTCCTCCTCGATGAGACGGATGGAGATCAGATGATCGCCGCTGAGGTGATCGTCATTCAAGGTGATCTTGAAGCTGAAAGCGTCGCCCGGTCCGAGAATGGCTCCGTTCACCTTAAAATCAAGCTCGGGATCATCCTCCGTGAAGAGGGGGATCTTGACATAGCCATAGCCTTGGATCTTGGTCTTATTCTTCTCATTGGGCGCGCCGCTGAAACCATAAGTAAACGCGCTCCCGTCCTGCGAGACGGAGGTGTCGAAAATATAATTTTCGAAGCCGATCCCATCCGCGTACTTATTGAAATCAAAAGACTTGATGAAGAGCTTCTCGTACTTCTCGTAATTGATGAGACGGAGATCGCTGAAAAGCGCGAGACCGTCGCCGAAAGAATGCTCGAAGACGAGCTCGAAACTTTTGAGATAATTATAGTCGAAGACTTGGTTCGCGACGTTCATCATTCCCTTGGTACGAAGGGTGAATTCGTCAAAACGGATGATGATGGTCTGCTTCGCATTATTCGCGAGCTTGATGGGCGCATGCCAATACTCATTGTCTTCGTCCACCACGCGGAAATAAACCTCCGCGTCCTCGCCCGCATAGTAAAAATTGAAATAGAAAGCGTCCACGCCGGAGAGCTCCATCTCCTCACTATGCGTGAGAACGATCCAGCCGTCCGACTCCTCAAAGCCTTCGCCCTGATTGGTCTCTTCCGAAACGAAGGAGAGCGAGAGGGAATCCTTGCCCGTCTCGAAGAAATCCGAATGGTCCACGCCGACGACTGCCTGCGAGCCCACTTCATGCACCTTCCATTCGTCGGCATAGATGACGTCCATCTCGATCTCATCTTTGACATCCGCCTTATAATAGAAAGTCATCACTTCATTCGTGAAAAGCTTTCTGTAATCCTTATTTACCGCATACACGCGCCAATAATACGGGAGGTCATTCCCTTCTTCGTCCTTTTTCAGGCTCTTTTTAAGATTCGCGCCGAGGGTGTACTCCGTAGTGGTGATCCCCGTCTTCAAAAGATAAACGGTGTCCTCCTCGAAGAAATCCGGAGAGGAAGCGATCTCGATCTCGTAGGTATCGGCATTTTCCGCCGCCGTCCAAGAGAACTTGGGCATCACGAAGGTCTCGTACTCCGAAACGGGCGCGACGGCGGAGAAATCCCCTATCGTGCCGCTTGTGACGGGATAAGTAACGTTATTCTTGCCGAAAGAGCTTGCGTCTTTCGCGCCGCACGCCGTCAAAACCACGAGCGCAAGGATGAGAACGGATAGAATGATCAAAACCTTTTTCATATACGCCCCTCCTTACAGTCTCTCGCTCGATACCACGACGAAACCTTTCGCCGGCACCGTGATCGAGGTCTTCTTATTCAGATTTCCGTCCACGACGTAATTCGGGACGACGAAGCCGTCTTCGCCGAGCTTCAAATTCGCTTCGTTATAGACGTAAATATAAAGCTTGCCGCTGTCCTTCAAAGACTCTTCGATGACAAACTCGCCCGTGATGGGACGGGTGGTGCTATTCACCACGCAATACCCGCCTTTCGTGCGGTCCTCGGAGACCGTGGCGAGCACGCGCATACCCTGCGAGAGACCGCCCGCGTCGTAAAGAACATTGCCCGGACGGAAAAGATTCGTCAAAAGGACGGAGGAATGATACCAAGGACGATATTCCTGCATCGCGGGAGAAGCGGAAGCGAGGGTGGAGAACATTCCCCATTCCTTCGCCGTCGCACCCGTGGCGCCATACATAAAATGCATCGCGTCGTCGAGATCCCAATACACGACGCCGTTCACGCCGCCGAGAATGCTCTGAATGGTGTAATCCGCCATAAGATAGCCATACTCGTAGTTTCGGATGAGCGCCTGACAGTCCGTCGTATCGTTCTTACCCGTCAAAAGACCGGACTCCCAAATATACATCTGCTTGGTCTTGCCGAGGTCGGAATCCTTCTTCCTCGTCGTATTATAAAGGGAGCGGATCGTGTCCTTGTAAGTCCCTTTCTCGATCGCCATCTGCGTGATATACATATGGATGCCGTAATTATTCACGACATTCGAGAGCTTGGAGGCGATCTTCGGGAGATACACTTCACAGCCCGCGATACCCGTCGTGTCGCCGCCGATGATATCGAGGTACTTCAAGTCGATGGCGTCGAACGCCTTGCGAATATTTTTGACGCCCTGCTCCCATTTCTCATAGGTATTGTAATAATTCTTGGAGGAGCCTTCGTTTCCCGTGATATTGGGCTCATTCGTATTCACGAACCAAGAGATGCAGGTATAGCCTTTCACCTTGATGAGGTACTCCATAAGGTCCGCGCACATCTTCGCCCAACGCGGATCCGCGGAAGCATTCGGGATCATCCCGTAAATGTCCTTCTTTTGATCCGCATTGCCGATGACGTTCCAAACGCCGAAAGCCACTCTGACGTCATTTTCTTGACAGTAGTCAAGAACGTCGCAGGCATTCACCATTTGTTTATTATTGAAATTATAGCCCCAAGTGTCGTCCTCGACGTCCTCCGTGCCGTGCTTATCGAAATCCACGACAAACCAATCGAGATTCGTCATACAACGCACGAGGGCGGGATTCAGGCGATCCACGGCGGAAAGGACTCTGTTCCAAGAGCCCTTGACCGTCTTATTCGTGTCCTCATAGGTGCCCCATTCCACGCCGAGACCGTCGAAAGAAAGGGATACCACTCTGTCCTTGGAGAAGATCACTTCTCCCGTGTATTCCGCATCTTTCCCCGAGCACGCCGTAACGAACGCCATAATGACAGCCAATAATAAAAGTATTGCGATAACTTTCTTCATATTTCCTTATTTACCGAGAGCGGCGTTGATCTCATCCAAGATCGTCGTCCAAGTGCCCGTGGTGACTTCCTTCTTATACTTTTCGAGGTCGGACTTTTCGCTGTAAAGATAGGTCTCCACGGAAGCATTCGCGTCTTCGAGCATACCGCCCGCATAGAGAGACTTCTTCTCCGTGGCGAGCCACTTCACTTCCGCGGGTTCACGGAGAACGCGGAGCTGACCCGCCGTCTCTTGCGCCTGCATGAAATCCGTCCAAGCCTTCAAAATGGGGTACGCCGTGGCGTCGGTCAAGGGATCCTTATCGATGATGTCATAGCCGAGCGTGCAGGTATAACGGAGATAACGCGCGCCGTTGAAGGGATTCACATAATTTCCCGTGCCGGTCTCCTTCGTCCAAGAAAGGAGCTTGATACCATAGGTATCATTCCACTTATAATCATACGCTTTGCCGCTGTCGAGGCGCACCTTCTCATAGTCATAACCCTCTTCGCCGTAGAGACCGAAGAGCGTGCCTTCCTCGGAGAGGAGGTAATCCATGATGTCGAGGATCTTCTCCATCTTCGCGTCGGAGATCTTGGCGGAGAAGAAGGTCATCGAGAACCAATCTTCCTGCCCTTCCAAGGTGTATTTGCCGTCGGGGCCCTGCACCTTCATAATGGCGGTCATATTATTGATCTGCTCGGTGGAGAGCTTGGGATTGATATTCTTGATCTGCTTACGAAGGGTGGTGTAATTCGTCAAAGAGAGGTTCTCGTAAAAGACGCCGATACGGCCGCCGTAATATGCCTTATTCGCGTCGCCTTCATTGGACTCGTACTGCGGATAACCGTAGATCTGCCTATCCACGAGATCCTTCGCGACGGCGAGACCTTGGAGATACTTATCGGTGGCGTAATTGCTGACCACCTTACCATTCGCTCCGTAAACGAAGCAGTGCGGCGCGTCCTTATAGAAATTGATGACCGATGGGAAGCCCCATTCGACGTCCGCGAGGGCATAAACGTTTCCGCTGCCGCATTTCTCTTGATAGAAGACATTGAGGAGCTCATTGAACTGCGCCCAAGTATAGACGTCATCCGCGGGAACGGGGAAAGAAAGCTTGCTTTGGAGTTCGAGCGCCCAATCGCGACGATACACATACGTGAACGGCGCGAAATCCTCGCTTCCGCCTTTGATATTCTTCGCAACGGGGATACCATAGAGCTTGCCGTCGATCTTGAAATGCTCGATGTCCGAGATACCGTCGATGAGCGCCTTGACATTCGGCCACTTGGAGAGATCGTCGGGAAGCGCCTTCACGTCGCCGTCTTCCGCATAGAAACGATAGGTATTCGCGAAGTTATAGCTATCCACGTCATCTTGGAAGACATTCGGGAGCTTCCTTGCATTCACGCTGCCGGAGACCTGCTCGCTCCAATCCGACCAAGAATAGGACGAGACCTTAAAGCTGATGCCGAATTTCTCTTCGAGCATCTTCGTATAATCGTCGCTACCGTCCCAATCATTGAAATACAAGTTTCTGATGGTGATGACATTTTCGTCGTCCTTGCTCGAACAAGCGGCAAAGCCGGCGGCGCAGCTTATCACGATGGAAAGCGCAAGAATGATCAATAAGACTTTTTTCATAAATACCTCCGTTTATTAACCTTTTATAGCACCCACTACCAAGCCCTTGACAAAGAACTTCTGTAAGAAGGGATAAAAACACATCATAGGCACGATGGAGAAGAAGACGCTCGCCATCGTCAAGCCTTCTGAATACGTGGCTTTCTGTCCGAGGGTCTCCACCGAGCTCGCGCTCGTCGTGATCATCTCACGAAGGACGAGTTGCAAGGGCTTCAAAGACTGCGTCTCGACGAAAAGCATGCCGTTATACCAACTATTCCAATTACCGACCGCAAAGAAGAGTCCGATCGTCGCAAGCATCGGCAGGGACATCGGCAAATACACCTTGAAGAAGATCTGGACGTCATTCGCACCGTCGATCTTCGCCGACTCTTCGAGATCGGGCGGGAGGGACGCGAAGTAATTCCTCATCAGGAGCATATTGTACGTATCGATCGCGCCCGGGATGATCATGACCCAAAGGGTGTCATAAAGCCCGAGATTCTTGATAAGGAAGTAATACGGGATAAGGCCGCCGCCGAAGAACATCGTAACGAGGATCATATTCATCACGAGATTCTTGCCGATCCACTTATTACGCGAGAGCGCATAACCCGTGATGACCGTGAAGAAGAGCTGATACGCCGTGCCGAGGAAAAGAAGGATCAACGTGATCCTCACGCCCGACCAAAGCTGCGTGCTCGAAAAGACCGTGGTGTAATTATCCATCGTGATCTCCTTCGGATAAAGGAGGAAGGGCGTATTCAGATACACCTTCTCGGGGGAGATGGAGATCAAGAGCGCATTATAGAAAGGATAAATGATGATGATCGCATAGAGGAGCAAGATGGCGAAGATGACCCAATCCAAGGGGCCGATACGCCTGTCGAAGGTGCTCCCCTTCGGGCGAAGGGGCAAATACGCAATATTCTCGAACTTTCTCATATGATACCTCTCTCGCCGCTGAGCTTTGCGATCCTATCCACGATGATGACGAGGATAAAGGAAACAACGGACTTAAACAAGCCTACGGACGCGCCGATACCGGCATTTACGCGTTCGCGGAAGGTGGTGCGGTATATATACGTATCGAGGATGTCCGCTACGTCATAGACCTGCGAATTATACATATTGAAGATCTGGTCGAAACCGGCGGAAAGGATGCCGCCGACGGAAAGGATCAAAAGAAGGATCGCCGTGGGCTTGATGGCGGGAAGCGTGATATTCCATATCTTCTGCATACGCGTCGCGCCGTCGATATCCGCCGCCTCATAGAGCTCGGGCGAGATGCCTGCCATCGTGGCGAGATAAATGATGCTGCTCCACCCTGCCTCTTTCCAGACGTCCGTGCCGAAGATCAAGCTGACGAAGACGCCGTCATTCGCCATGAAGCGGATCCTCTCCCCTCCCAGCGCGGCGATGGTGTTATTGATGATACCCGCCGTGCCGAAGATATTCGCCACGAGACCGCCCACGATGACCCAAGAAAGGAAGTGTGGGAAAGTGACGATGGTCTGCACGGTCTTTTTGAAGAAACGGAGGCGGATCTCATTGATGAGGAGCGCCACGAGGAGCGCCGCCACAAAGCTGATGACGATCTTCCCGAGGCCGATCAAGATGGTGTTACGCAAGACCTGCCAGAACTTGTCCGATTCGAAAATAAAAGCGAAGTTTCCGAAACCGGAGGTATCCGCCCACGGGCTTCCGAAGATGCCCGCATTCGGGTAATACTTCTTGAATGCGATCAAGATACCGTACATCGGCACGTAACAGAAGACGATGTAATAAATGATCGCGGGAATGATCATGAGAAGAAGGTATCTCGACTTCTTCACTCTCCCCCCGAAATCATTCAGCGGACTGTTCCTATCAATAATAAGTTTTCTATTCATCCCTAAAAAAACCTGTTCCTTATAATCGTCCGTCGAAAAAGCAAGTTTATCTTTTAAATTTTATAATATAATCCACTATTTTGTCAACCGTCGTAAAGGCAAGTCCGACGACGGTATCCGCGCCGCCGTAATAGATGGCGATGCGTCCCGTCTCGGCGTCCGTCAAGGCGGAACACGGGAAGATGACGTTCGGCACGAAACCGACGGTCTCATAATCCTCTTCCGGCGTCAAAACGAAATTTCCGCAACGATATTTCACCTTCGTAACGTCCTCTTTATCGAGGATGACCGCGCCCATGCTATACACGTACCCATTACAAGTGAGCGAGGCGCCGTGATAGAAAAGGAGCCAGCCTTCGCTTGTCTCGATGGGAGCGCAACCCGCGCCGATTTTGAGTCCTTGCCACCATTCGTAGCCGCGTTGCATCAAGAGCTTATGATGCCCCCAATATTCGAGATCACGGCTCTCTGAGATATAGATATCGCCGAAAGGCGTGTGTCCATTGTCCGAAGGACGGGACAAGAGATAATACTTGCCGTCGATCTTGCGCGGGAAAAGCACGCCGTTTCGATTGAAAGGAAGGAAAGGATGGGAAACGAGATCGAAATGCTCGAAATCCGTCGTCTTGCCGAGGGCAAGCACGGGAAGCCCATTCTGCCCGTCGCACCAAATGACGTAATAGACGCCGTCCACCTTCACGACGCGAGGATCGTAAGCATACTCGAATTTATATGCCTCGCCGTCCTTCTTATGGAAAACGATACGTTCTTTCGAGAAGGTGAAGTCGATGCCGTTCGAGCTCTTTCCGAAATACAGATACGGAATGCCGTTTTTGGTCTCCGCTCTGAACACCCCCGCGAAGCCGCCCTTGAACGGAACGACCGCGCTATTGAAAATGCGGGTAACATTTTCTATCGGATTTCTCTTGATGATAGGATTGCCTGGTGAAAATGCTTTTTTCATCAAGCCAGCACCATCTAACTCTTCACCTGTTTGGTCTTGAACGTAATCTCGGACACGAGTATTTACCGCCTTACAAGCTGCTTCAACAGCGTCTGCATAATAGCCATCGTTCATTCGCTTCTTTGATACTTCAGCAATCTGAGGATGAATCAATGACCACACATCATAGTCACGCTCATCCATTTTAGGCTTTGCTTCCAACTTGGCTGCAAAATCGGGATTGGCTTCTATGATGCCTATCGTCTGTTCAATAACATCAGAGAGGTGACTGTGAATATCAAGACCATAAGGTGCGTCAAATATTAAGTCCATCGGATTGACATTCCGCATCATATATCCACCGAACATGGGTGACGGGGCTACATCTATGAACCGCAGTGTACCTGCACGGGTCAAAATCCGCTGAACCAAAGCACGGTTCTTATTCAGAAACGTTCTTGTCTCCTGATAGTCATACTCAGCATATGAATCCAGCTTTAGCAAGTGGACTCTATATTGTTTTAAAAGTTGTATAATCTCAGGATTCGTCATTATTCGTTTCTATTATAATCTGTATTTCGCACTCTGAGTTTGCGGCTTCGCCGCTTTAACAATCCAGCCGGATGGGCGCGTCAGCGACC
>CAMOUZ010000049.1 GCA_946626795.1 uncultured Clostridia bacterium | reverse complement strand
TCGCACAACCGAGAAGCCCTGTCTCGGTAAAATCCCGTAAAGTCATGCCGCAAACGGGACATTTCCGCATCTCGACGGGGACGGCGCGGCGCGCAGCTTCTCTGCGAAGCTCGGCGTATTTATTATCCATAAGCGCCTTGCAATGCGAACAGACGCGGTACGACTTACTCACACCGTCGATGACGCGCACGAACTTATGCTCGGCGATCCTATGATGGCATATCTGACAGAGTTCTTTCTCGCTCATACTTCCTTCTTTGCTTCCGCATTAAGGTTTCTAACGTGCGGGCATACCCTTCATGGGTGCCGACGTCATACGTCTCTTTCTCCGTGAGAAAAGCGCGGAGCTTCCCCTTCGCCGCCATCGCGTTCAAGGCAGGGATCACGCCTTCCTTGTCTGATAGGGGGCGTTCCTCGATGGCGAGGAGGCAATCTTTCGTCAAGCGCATCCTTCCGAAAAGGACGCAAGCCGTATCGGCGGCGTAAAAAGGGGGTTTTTCCGCGATCCGAGAGACCTCGAAGGAAGCGTTCCTCACCTCTTTTTCCTTTGGAAAAACGACGCCGTACTGCCCCGCTTCCCGTCCCGAAACCCGACGAACCAAGAGGCAGGAATCCTCTGCGCCGCAGGATCGGAAAAAGGCTTCTTCCCGCGCAATCCGAGGAACGCCCTCCGCATCGAAAAGGCGAAGATCGTCCGGATACGCAACGACGAGTCCATCCCGATCCGCAAAATCTTTCGCCATGAGAATCGCATCTCCCGTGCCGCGTGGCTCGGACTGATACGTATAGCGCAATTCGACGCGGGACAAAAGAGCCTCTTTTCGCAAGGAAAGCCGCTCCGCTCTCTCCCCTTTCGACGGCGCTTTCTCGGAAAAATAACGCTTGATCCCTTCCTTTCCCTCCGAAAGGACGATCATAATCTCCCGAATCCCGGCCTCCGCCAATTCGTAGACAACGTGGTGAATCGCGGGCAGCCCGAGGACAGGCAAAAGCTCCTTGGGAAACGCCGCCGTCAAAGGGGCAAGTCTGGCGCCCTTTCCCGCGGCGAGTATCACGCCTTTACAATTCATATTTCGTCTCCTTATATTATAGGTCAAATTCATTTGAAAATCAACATTTACTCTATATTTCTTTGTTAGAATATGATATAATATATGTTATAAAACATATAAGGTGTGAAATGGAGAACAAGATCGACATCCTCCACTGCGACGCGAATAACTTTTACGCCTCGGTGGAAGCCTGCAAAGACCCTTCTTTGAAGGGCAAAAACATCGCGGTCTGCGGAGACCCCGAAACGCGCCACGGCATCGTCCTCGCGAAGAGCGAAGGGGCGAAATCTTTCGGCGTGAAAACGGGAGACACCGTGCGCGAAGCCATGCGAAAATGTCCCGACATTCTCTTTCTTCCGCCCGATTTCAAAAGTTATAAGCATTACTCGAAAAAACTATACGACATTTATACCTCTTACACCGACCGAGTGGAATCTTTCGGTCTGGACGAATGTTGGCTGGACGTCAAAGGTTCGCATTCCCTCTTCGGCACGAGCGAAAAAATCGCGGAAGACATTCGTCGGCGGGCGCGTGAAGAGCTCGGGCTGACAGTCAGCGTGGGCATTTCTTTTACAAAAGTATTCGCAAAGCTCGGCTCCGACCTCAAAAAACCCGACGCGCAGACCGTCATCGACCGAGAGAATTACAAAACCGTGGCGTGGCCCCTCCCCGTGGAAGACATTTTGATGGTGGGGAAAAGCGCGAAAACCTTTTTCCACAGCGTCGGCATCCTCACGATCGGGGACCTTGCAAACGCGGATCCGCGCCTCATCAAAAGTAAGATGGGACAGCTCGGTCTCGCCCTTATCGAGCACGCGAACGGCATCGAAAAGGACGAAGTGAAACATTATTACGAAAAGCGCACGCCCGAAAGCGTGGGGAACGGCGCCACCGCCGCGCATGATCTCACCGAGACGGAAGAATGCAATGCTTTTATCTCCGCCCTCTCGGAACGAGTCGCGGCGAGACTACGCAGACATTCGCTTCGCGCGTGTGGCGTGAGCCTTACCTTGAAATACAACGACCTTTCGGTCATCGGGAAACAATGCAGATGCGGCTACCCCACCGCTTCCGCCACAGACCTTATCAACCTCTCGATGGAGCTTTTCCGCTCTCTCTGGAAAGAGGGAGTTTCCAAGCCCATCCGCGCGATCACCGTGACGGCGATCCATCTTTTTCAATCGACGGATTACGCCCAAAGCTCCTTGCTCGGCGACGAGGCTGCCTCCGATAAAAACACCCGACTTGAACAGAGCATAGACCGCATTCGCGAAAAATACGGAAGCGACGCAATCGTGCGTGGAAACCTCATCAAAGAGATCTTCGACGTGGACGACAAATACGACGAAGAATCCAAGCCATTCCGCCGTCAATAGATTTTTATAATTCAAAGAATTATACTTAAAACAAAAAGCGCCGCCGCGAGCGTGGGCAACGAAATAAGGCTTCCATACGTGATAAACTCTTTGAAGCCGTATTTTACTTCATATCTCGCCGTCAATTCCGTAAACATGATCCCCGCCAAAGCGCCGATAGGCGTAAGAAACGCGCCGACATTGCTCCCCACCACGGACGCGAAGATCGCCTGCGTTCTCGCCGCCTCGGAAAGCCCCGTCGGGAGGGTGCTGAAAAGAATGCTCATCGGAATATTGTTGATAAGATTCGCCGTCAAAAAAGAGGAAAGACCATACGTCCAAATCGCCTGTTTTTCTCCGAAGAAAGCGGCGATTTTCCCCGAAATCCCTTGAAATCGGAGCGCGACCACGACGACGAACATCGAGAGAACGAAAGGAATGAGCTGCCAAGGAAGCCTTGCGAAGGAATCCCCGAGCATGCCCCACCCCGAGCGCGTAATAAGACGGACAAGAAGGAGAGACAGAAGCAAAGATCCAGCGCAAACAGCTGAAACCAGCCACATTTCGATCCGGAGATATCCCGACAGAACAAGAAAGACCAAGCAAACGCCGAGATGAAGGAGCCCGACGATGAGATCGGGTTTCGAGGAGACATTCACCTCCTCCTCTTGCGGTGAAAGCTCGGCTTTCAGCCTTTTTCCGAAAAGAAGCGCAATCAAAGCAAATTCCACCGCACCGCAAGCGAGTGTGGGAAGCGCCATCACGCGAAGATATCCGAGGAAGTCTATCCCTGCCGAAGTGGCGAGATAGATGTTCGTCGGATTTCCGATAACGAGCATCATCGACCAAGTGTTCGCCGCGGCGAATTCTCCAACGAGATAAGGCAAAGGATCCGCTTTCGCATTCTTACAAAAGAAACAAATGAAGGGCGTCAAGGTCAAGATCACGACGTCGTTCGACGTGAAAACCGTGAGGATCGCCGTCAAAAAATAAAACGCAGTAAAGAGCGCAAACTGCTTCTTCCCCGCGAGGCGCAGCGCCTTATTCGCCAAATAACGAAAAAAACCAACCTCGTCCAAGACAACGGAAAGAAAGGTCATCGAGAAGAAAAGGACCAAGATCTTCAAGGGGTTTATCGCGCTGTCCGCAACGAGGGCGTCCGAAACCTCCCGAAGAGGCGCGAGACGCAATGCAAGAAGAAGGACGGCGCCCGTAAGCGCCACGATCCAATACGTGGCAAGACGCCGTTTCCCCACTTTCAGCGAGGGAAGAAATAGGATGGAGGACGTCAAAAGCACAAACGTCGCGATCACGATAACGGAAGTAGCGATCATATCGGGAACCATCGAAAAAACGACATATAAAAAGCCGAGCGACGCTCGGCAGTTTTATCAGTCTCTGGAAGACTTTCTCTTACGTGCAGCTTCTTCTTTCTTCTTACGCTTCACGCTGGGCTTCTCATAGGCTTCTCTCTTCTTGATGTCACCTATGATACCATCCTTCGTGCACTGACGCTTAAAACGTCTGATCGCACTGTCAAGGGACTCATTCTCACGAGTTTTAACGATCGTCATTACTTTCACCCACCTTCCGACACCGGTAATTTTTTCAATGTAAAAATTTTACTCTATCCGCAAAACGCTGTCAAACGTTTCAGCACATTTTATCGGATAATTTTTCTCCACCGAGAATGTGGATATGCAAGTGCGGCACGCTCTGCATCGCGTCCGCGCCCTTATTCGAGACGAGACGGAAGCCGCCTTCCAACCCGAGAGAAGGGGCGATCTCGCCGATTTTACGAAGCATGCGTCCGACGAGAACAGCATCCTCTTCCGTCATCTCGGTGACGTCCGCAAAGTGTTTCTTGGGAATCGCGAGATAATGATACTTCGCCTGTGGGGCGATGTCGCGAATGACGATCATATCGTCGTCTTCGTAAACGCGTGCGCTGGGGATCTCCCCTTTGATGATCTTACAAAAAATGCAGTCCATATTTCCTCCTATTTTGCGACAAGGCCGTCCGCCCTCTCGCCCTCGATATATGCCGTGACTTTCTTCCCGATGGGATAATCCCTGTCCGGAAGATATACCCTGATATAATTCTCGGAATACCCTTCCGCAAATAAACCGTCCGTACTCTCCACAACAACTTCCAAAGAGCTCCCGACGAAAGCGCTATCATAGCTGCGTTTCAGCCTGTCGCGAAGGGCGATGAGGCGATCCGCTCTCTCCTTCACCACTGCGGGATCAAGGGCGCCCAAGGGATACGCCGCCGTTCCATGCCGCCTCGAATACGGGAAAACATGGATATCGGAAAAGGCAACTTTCTCCGCGAAAGCAAGCGTTTCGAGAAACTCCTCTTCGCGCTCTGCGGGATAACCGACGATGATGTCCGTCGTGATCGCCGCCACGGGGAAACGGGAACGAATGAGCTCCACTTTCTCATAATACTCCTCCGTGGTGTAACGGCGCGCCATCGCCTCCAAGACCGCGTTCGAGCCGGATTGAAGAGAAAGATGGAAATGAGGACATACGTTCCCCGCCTCTTCGACCGCCGAGAGGAAATCCTCCGTAATGACGGAAGCTTCAAGGCTCCCGAGACGGACGCGAACGGGAAGGACCGCCAAATGACGGATCAGCTCCGCGAGGGACGTGCCGATATCTTCACCGTAGCAAGTGATATTGATCCCCGTAAGGACGATCTCGTCCGTATGTTCCGCCGCTTTTTTGCATTCCTCGAAAATGCTCTCAACAGAGCGAGAACGCACTGCGCCGCGCAGGTACGGAATGACGCAATAAGCGCAGAAATTATTGCAACCGTCTTCGATCTTAACAAAATGACGGGAGCGGAAAGGCTCCCCTTCCGCCATATATTCATAGGTATCGGGCAGAGGCTCGATATGGACTCCCTCGATAAAGGAAAGCACCGCTTCCTTTTTCGCCGTCCCTGAGACATACGTCACGTCCTTCCCGACGAACTGCTCGGCATTCTTCTCCGCAGCGCAACCGATCACATAGATCTTCGCTTTCGGATTCAGCTTCTTCGCCTTGCCGACATATTGGCGAGACTTGCGCTCCGCTTCTTTGGTGACGGCGCAAGTATTGATGATATAGTTATCCGCAGGGACAAGATCGCAGGACACTTGGTGTCCGAGCGCTTTCAGCCCCGCGAGCAAGCTGTCGCATTCGCATTGATTTACTTTACATCCGAGATTAAGTACGACTGTCTTCATATTTCTCCAAACTGTCCGCCGCAAGGGCGAGCGCCACAATGGACGCCGTCTCCGCGCGAAGAATCCTTTTCCCGAGAGTGACCACCGTGGCGCCTTTCGCCTCGGCATATCGAA
Organism: uncultured Clostridia bacterium; assembly: GCA_946626795.1. GTDB lineage: Bacteria > Bacillota > Clostridia > Christensenellales > CAG-1252 > CAG-1252. Next base: position 2,497 of record CAMOUZ010000049.1, on the reverse strand, counting down.
CTTCATCGGGATGGAAGCCGCCTTCGCTCCCGATGACGAGAGCTACGGAGGATGTTTCCTTTGTCAAATGATCCGAAATCCGCCCCGAGGAGGCGAGCTCATAAGCGAGAATTACTTTTTCAAAGCGAGCGGTCGCGTCAGCGACGCCCTCCTCGAAAGAGACCGGGCCGGATATCTTCGGCACCACCGCCCTGCCGCATTGCTTCGCGGCTTCCAAGGCGATCTTGCGCAGGCGATCGAGCCGCTGTTCCTTGGCATTTGTGAAGCGAGAGATCATAAGACGGATCTCCGTAGCGCCCACTTCCGTGGCTTTTTGCACGGCGATATCCGACTTCTCGATCGCGCACATATAGAGCGCAAGGGGGACGGAGAGCTCATTCGCGTTTTTCTCGGCGGAGAGAACGTCGGCGCGAAAGAAATCTTTGCCGACCTCCGAAATAACGCCGGAATAATCGAATCCGTCTCCATTCGAGAGGATGAGCTTAAAACCCGTTTTATAACGACTGACCTTGATCGCATGCAGGAATTCGTCCCCACGAACGACGACGCTCCCTCCGACGGCGATCGGCGTGTCATTTTCCACGAAAAAACGCTTGATCTCCATACGATCATTGTATTACATTTAATAAAATTTCGCAAGGATATTATAAATAATAGCGGCTGAGAATCTCGCGATCAAACTCTCCGCATCAAGAGACCGACCCAGATGCCGTCACGCTCCTCTCTGACGAGCGTGAAACCTTTCCCCTCGAAAAGGCGAATGAGATCCGCCGCATATTTATCAATGATGCCGCTCATAATGAGGAAGCCGCCCCTCTTTACGACGTCGCCCGCATTCGTCATCTTGGAAAGGATATCCGCCGTAATATTCGCCAAAACCAAATCGACTTTACCCTCGATCCCATCGAGAAGGGAGGCGCGCTCCACCCTGCCTTCCACGGCGTTCAATTCGAGATTTTCACGCAGATTATGCAAGGATGAAGGGTCTATATCGCGGAAAAGAACGCTTTTCGCGCCCTTTTTCGCCGCCGCGATCCCCAAGATGCCGCTACCTGCGCCCGTGTCGATGACAGACTTCCCTGTGAGATCGAGCTCGGAAAGAAGGGAGAGACAAAGGCGGGTACTCTCGTGCTCGCCCGTACCGAACGCCGAGCCGGGATCAATCAAGATCACCGTCCCATCCTTAACTTCATCCTTTTTCCAGACGGGGACGACGCGAAAATCTCCGACCTCGATGATCTCATAAAACTTCTTCCAATTCTCCGACCAATCCTCTTCCTTAACTTCCTCCGTTTGAAGGCTGATCGGGACATTTATTTCTTTTTGAATTCGAGATAAAACTTCTTTGATATCGTCGGATATTTCGGAAAAATCTCCTTCAAAATATCCGATGACGGAGACTTCACTCGGGCGCTCCAAGACCGCATCGTCGAGATAGTCGAAGACGAGCTCGGAATCCCAAAGCTCCGCCACATCCTCTTTATCGAGCACGGTCACGCCCGAGGGGGAATAACGATAGAGGGCATCCGCTACAAGTTCGGCGCCCTCATGATTTGTCTTACATGTGATCTTTATCATTTCTTCAAATATTCCGCGAATTTCTTTTGCTTGGTGCATTGCGACGGCGAAAGCGACTCTTCAAAGGAACGAAGCATCTCTTTTTGCTGTTTGGAGAGGCTAGTCGGAGTCTGGACCTGCAAAGTGAAGTAGATATCCCCTTTCGCGGAGCTATTCACGCGTTTGATTCCCTTCCCCGAGAGCCTGCAAACCGTGCCCGTAGCCGTGCCTTCCGCAACCTTGTATTTCGTGACGCCATCCAAAGTCGGGACTTCAATCTCACCGCCGAGGGTCGCCGTCGTATAAGAAATCGGGACGTCGAAATACACGTCATATCCTTTCCGTTTAAACAAGGGGTGAGGCCTGACATTCACGATCAAGATGAGGTTTCCGTTCTGCCCACCGTTTTTGCCGCAATTTCCCTCGTTATAGAAGGTGATCATCTGGCCGTTATCAATGCCCGCGGGAATATTTGCGTGGATCACGCGCGCTTGACGCACTGAGCCTTTCCCGCCACAGGCGCGACAGCTCTCCGTGATGATCTTCCCCGTTCCGTGACATTCCGGACAGACGCTTTGGATCACCTGCTGACCGAAGAAAGTATTCTGACGCATCGTCACATGGCCGCTTCCGCCGCAACGCGTACAGGTTTTATACGCCGTTCCGCCTTTTGCGCCCGTGCCGCGACAATCCGCGCAGCTCTCCTGCCTCGTGATGGAGATATCTTTCTGCACGCCGCGCACAGCTTCCATGAAGTCAATGGTGACATTGATGGTGATATCGTCGCCGTTGATCCTGCCCGAAGCGCGAGCGCGCTTGCCACCGCCCGTAAAAGCGCTGAAAAAGTCTCCGAAGAAATCGTCGAAACCGCTGAAACCCTGCGCGTCGCCCCCTCCGCCGAAACCGCCTCCCATGGGCCCGTTCTCATCCCCATATTGGT
>CAMOUZ010000048.1 GCA_946626795.1 uncultured Clostridia bacterium | reverse complement strand
TATAATACCGTCATTAAATCTATGAGGTGGCATATGGCTTGCGATCATAATTGCGGATCTTGCTCGGAAAATTGCGGCGAGAGGCAGGGGATAGAGAAGGAAAGTCTGCATGAGCTTTCCCGCGTGAAAAAAGTCATCGGGATCATCAGCGGAAAGGGCGGCGTGGGAAAATCCCTCGTGACCTCGCTGATGGCGGTGGCGTGTCAGCGCAGGGGGTATCGCGCGGCGATCCTTGACGCGGACATCACCGGTCCTTCCATCCCGCGCGCTTTCGGCGTCAAGGGGCATGCTTATGGAGACGAGACGGGCATTCTTCCCTTGGAGAGCGCTTTCGGCACGCAGATCATGAGCATAAACCTCCTTTTGGAGAATGAGACGGATCCCGTCGTATGGCGCGGCCCCGTCGTGGCGGGAATGGTGAAGAATTTCTGGACGCAGGTGGTCTGGAAGGACGTGGACTTTATGTTCGTGGATATGCCCCCGGGCACGGGCGACGTCCCCCTCACCGTGATGCAGTCCCTTCCTTTGGACGGTGTCATCGTGGTCACCACGCCGCAGGATCTCGTGGATATGATCGTAAAGAAGGCGGTGAAGATGGCGGAGCTCCTCCATGTTCCCGTCCTCGGCTTCGTGGAGAATATGGCTTATTATGTTTGCCCGAAATGCGGCGAGAAACATCGCATTTTCGGCGAAAGCAAAGCGGCGAAGATCGCCGCGGAGAGTGGTAAGATCGTGGAAGAGCTCCCGATCGATCCCGCGATCACAGCGCTTGCGGATAGCGGCAAGATCGAGCTCGTCGAGGGGGATTATCTTACGGCGCTTGCCGACGAGGTGGAGAAAATATGATGAAGCGAAAGACCTTTTTGATGGATGAGACGAGCGTCGGGCGCGCCTTACTTCGCATCTCGCATGAGATCTTGGAGCGGAATAAAGGGACGGAGGATCTCGTTCTCCTCGGCATCAAGACGCGCGGCGTTCCGATGGCGGAGCGCATTCGCGCGAATATCGAGAAGATAGAAGGGAAGAAGGTGCCTTGCGGCTCTTTGGACATTACGTTGTATCGTGACGACCTCACGGAGCTTTCCCCCACGCCCGCCGTGAAAGGTTCGGACATCCCTTGCGACATCGTGGGGAAGAATATCATCTTGGTGGACGACGTCCTTTTCACGGGGCGCACCGTACGCGCCGCCATCGAGGCGATCTTGCATACGGGTCGTCCGAAGACCATTCAGCTTGCCGTTCTCATTGATCGCGGACATCGCGAGCTGCCCATCCGCGCGGATTTCGTCGGGAAGAATATCCCGACTTCCCTCAAGGAGATGATCTCCGTGGCGTTCGAAGAGACGGACGGCGAGACCGGCGTCTATATCTGCGAAGCGGAGGATTGATCTTCCTTTTCGGAGATTTTCCCGCAAAAAAAGAAAGAAAAAAGTCGGCTCCTCGCCGACTTTTTTGATTTAGTTATTTTGTCTTCGCTTACGCGTTGAAACCGTCCTTATAGGCTTTGCCGAATTTCAAAACGGGCTTCTTGCTCGCCGCGATCTTGATCTTCTCGCCGGTGGCGGGATTGATGCCTTCTTTCGCGGGGATCGCTTTGAGCTCGAAGGTACCGAAGCCTACGAGGCTCACTTTGTCTCCGCCCTTGATGGCGTCGGTGACTGCCGCGATGAATGCGTCAAGAGCCTTGGCTGCTTGCGCGTTGTTGATCTCTGCCTGTGCGGCGATCGCTTTCACTAAATCGTTCTTTGTCATTTGAAAATACCTCCCTTCTTGGACAAATAATGTCACATATATTGTATCATACTAAATCTTGCGTGTCAATAGCGTGTTTTCCGCTAAATATTGTGTTTTCGCTGAGAATATAGTATAATATCTTTCAGTACACGTTTTTGCGTTCCGTGACGGTATGATCTTGGACGTTTTTCCTCGGAAATATACCTGTTCGGCGCGCGGAGAAGGAGCGATATGAAAAGAGCCATACGTTTTACGGGAAGTTTGACGGCGGAAGAGCGCGCCGTGATGATCCGCTTTGCCATCGAGATCGGAGCGGAGGCGAAATGTCGCACGAATTGCCTGCTTCGCCCTTTCGAGGAGTCCCTTTTGGAGGCGGCTTTCCGCGAGAAAGAGCAGGAGATCGAGAAGCGGGAGCGGGCGTATGTCGAGAGCGTGAAGAGTTTCGATCCCGCCAAGGCGGGGGAGGCGCTTCGGAGCTTTCTCGGCGGGAACGTCACCCCCGAGGCGTATGGAAAGTACGTCGCGGATCTCATCCGCCAAGAGGAGGAAGTGAAGAAGATGCTCCGCCGTTCTTATCACGTCACGGTGGATTATGCGTATCTCAGCGAGGCGGACGCCGCCTTCCATAAGAGCCTTTCGCCCCGCGTGACCTTCGGCGACGGCAATGAGCTCCACGAAGCCTGCGCTTTCTCCCTCACCCGCGAAGTGAAGGACGCGCTTTTGGATTCCTCCCTCGGCGACGCCCCCGAAGAAGGCTATGATTTCGGCGCTTTTTATCTCGGCGAGACGCCGCTTTCGTATGAGGATCTCGAAGTCTCGGAAGGGGGAGAAGTCATCCTTTCCACCGTCTCCCACGAGGGGATCATGGATCTTTTCCTCTCCAAGGCGGATTTCGAGAAATTCGTGGATTTCGAGCTCCAACGTCCGCGTAATCGGAAGATCGCAGCGAAGCTCCTCTCTTGACGATTTCCCGTCAAGGGTTTGACTTGCGCGCGCGAGAAGCCTATAATGAATAAGATAAAAGATCGGAGGCATGGCAAATGAAAAAGAAGCTGCTCACCATCATCTGCGTTTCCGTCGTTGCGCTCGTCGTCACGGCGGGGATCGTCGCGCTCTCGCTTTTGGGCGCGTTCGGTTATTTTGCGTATAAAAAGATTGATTCGAAGGTCACGGCGCCCGCCCTTTCGGAGGATGCCTCTTTCGTCATCATGAGCGCGAATATTCGCAGGAAGGAGAAATGGACCTCTCGGAGCAAGATGGATACGGGGGATCGCCGTTGGTATAAGAGGGCGGAGTATTACCTTGCGAATATCGAGGCGGTGCAGCCCGACATCCTCGGCGCGCAGGAAGTCCAGCGCGGGCAGTATGAGTTCCTCACGGAGCATCTCGAAGGGTATGGCAGCGTGGTCACGTATCGTGACGAAAAGGGAGCTCGCTCCGAGTCCTGCCCCATTTTCTATAACGAAGTGAGGTTTGAATACATCGAGGATGGCACGTTCTGGCTCTCCGAGACTCCCGACGTGATGAGCAGGAGCTGGGGCGCGAAAGAGTACCGCATCACCACCTATGTCACGCTCAGGGATAAGGTCAAGGATGTTGTGATCACCGTCTTCAACGCACACCCCGAATGGAAGATCGATCAAGGGCGTGACCAAGAGCTCCAAGTGCTTGCCGATAAGGTCGGTGAGGCGATGACGAAGACGGTCAAAATCGGAGAGACGACGAGGACGGTGGATAAGGTCATCCTCCTCGGAGATCTCAATACGTATAAGGAAGAGGCGGATGGCAGAGGGCTCGCGGCGCTTTCTCCCGTCGAGGCGCTCTTGGCGGATAGCAAGGACATTGCATCAAGCGCGGGCATTGCGAATGCTTATTACGGCATCACCTTCCAAAATTACGGCGTTATCGATCCCGAGGATCCGCAGGCGGGTTTGGATTATATTTATCTGCCCAAGGACGTTTTCGTCCTTGCGCTCGGCAAAGTGGACACCGTCTATGACGGCGTCTATCCCTCCGACCATTTCCCCATTTGGGCGAAAGTGAAGTTTTAAGAAGGCGCCGAACGATGAGACTTTTCTCTTACATAGCTTATTCTTTGTCCGATAAAAAGGTCGCGGCGCCCGCTCCTCGGGAGGACGTGACGGTCGTCAGTTATAACATTCGTTATTTCAATCATAATGCGGATCACGGAAAGCGCCATTGGTACGTCCGCGCCAAGTACGTTCTTCGCGAGATAGAGAAGCTGCAGCCCGATGTCCTCTGCCTGCAGGAAGTCCATCCGCCGCAGTTCGATTACCTTAAAAAGCACCTTGCTCATTATGATGCGGAGATCGGTTACCGCGAAGAGAGGGGAGTGCATAGCGAGGCTTGCCCCATCTTTTATAACGCCGCGCGTTTCACCCTCTTGGACAGCGGCACGTTCTGGCTCTCCGACACGCCCGACGTGAAGAGTAAGTTTGAGGATTCGTGGCATTATCGCATCTCCACCTTCGTGAAGCTTCGCGACGCGAATGGCTCAGTCTTCACCGTCTTCAATACCCATCCCGATTATCGCATCGAAGAGGTGCGTATCCGTCAGCTCTCGGTCCTCGCGGAGAGAGTGAGGAAGGAGGACGGGAATGTCGTCGTCACAGGCGACATGAACGCCGTGAAAGGGGAGAAGAGTTTGGAGCCTTTCGAGGAGATGCTCCGTGACAGCAAGGATTTCCGCGGCGACGTCTTCGGCGCCACCTTCAATGGCTTCGGCGAGAAGCCCGAGGAATGGATCGACTTCATCTATCTGCCCAAGGATTGCGGCTTCATTGATACGGGCATCGATAAGACCCTTTACGACGGCGTCTATCCCTCCGATCATTATCCCATTTGGGCGAAGGTGAAGTTCTAAGTCGCGAAGAAAAAATCCAAAGTCCGCCTCGATTCTCTATTGACGAAAGGCGGGCTTTTATTGTATAATATTAAAAGTGTTTTCAAGTAATTAGTGCGAGCGTTTTGCTCGGAGAAAACGCAAATAATCAGAAGGAGAAATGTATTATGGCGAAATGGATCTGTCCCGTATGCGGTTATGTTCATGAGGGGGATACGGCTCCTGAGTGCTGCCCGGTATGTAAGGTGCCCGGCAGCAAGTTCAATAAGCAGGAAGCGGAGGCGATGACTTGGGCGGCGGAGCACGTCCTCGGCGTTGCGAAGGGCTGCCCGAAGGATATTTACGACGGTTTGAAGAGTAACTTCGAGGGCGAGTGCAGCGAGGTCGGTATGTACCTTGCGATGGCGCGCGTGGCGTACCGCGAGGGCTATCCCGAGATCGGCGCCTATTGGGAGAAAGCCGCTTTTGAAGAGGCGGAGCACGCCGCTAAGTTCGCAGAGCTCCTCGGCGAAGTCCTGACCGACAGTACCAAGAAGAACCTCGAAATGCGCGTTGACGCCGAGAACGGCGCCACCAAGGGCAAGTTCGAGCTTGCGAAGAGGGCGAAGGAAGAAGGTCTCGACGCCATTCACGACACCGTGCACGAAATGGCTCGCGACGAGGCGAGACACGGGAAGGCGTTCGCAGGACTTTTGGCTCGCTACTTCAAATAAGATTTCGGCGCATTTTTAACTGAAATTACATAAAAATAACAGAGGTCTTTCGCGAGACCTCTGTTTTTTGTTGTCAAAAATGCTGTCAAAGTTTCCGATCTGAAAGGGGCGCATTGTCAAATTTGACATAATCGATTGAAAAACGGCGGAATTATCCGACAAAAAGGAGGAAAAAATGGGCGTTTTTCAGTTAAAGAGAGGAAATTGGGGCTATAGAGTTTTAGTCAAGGACGAGAACGGAGTTACTAGGAACAGGCGAGCGGTCAAAGACAAGATGGGCAATAAGTTTAAGACCAAGAAGGATGCGACCATCGCCATGAACGAGGTCATTCAGAGCTATAAGGACTTGGAGAGAGGAAAGAAGAAGATCCCCATGCGGACGGTCACGGATATCTTTGAAGAGTATCGCCAGATAGGTAGAAGTTCCAAAGCGTTCGGGACGGTCCGGAAGCAGGATTCAGTCTGGGAGAACCACTTGAAGGCAGACTTCGGCGATAAGTGCGTGATGGAGATTACCAGCGCGGAAGTAAATGACTATCTGAACGACTTATACTATGTCCATGGCTAGCGGGTCATGTTGTATACTGCTAATATACTCATGTAAGGAGAAAGATTATGAAAAAAGTCATTTCCATCGCACTGATAACGGTGTTTATCCTGTCCCTTGTCGCCATTGGGCTCACGGGCTGCTTCCTCTTCAAGACCATTTCCCTCGACGAAGCCAAGACCAATCTGACGAACGCAGGCTACGAAGTCACCGTGATGTCGGGTGATAGATACTTGGAGAAGGAGGACGCCATCTCCTCCATCATGGCGCATGAACTGGACAATTATCTCTATGCGGTCAAGGGAGAGGAGGAGATCCACATCTTCTTTTCCGTGGACTACGCCTCCGACAATATTGATTTTATGAGGATAGGGGACCTCTACAGCGGGCAAAATAACGAGGTCGTTTACCTCGCCACCAAGCAGGCAAGGACGGATGCAGGCTTTTGATGCGCGGCAGCGATCTCATTAATAAACCGAGACGGCTCTCCGCCGTCCTATTTTTACGGAAAATAAAAAACAAGAAAGGTATTCCCAAAACAGAATAAATATGCTATAATATATATACATAGTATATATAGATGGTTTCCGTCCAACGGAAACGTATCAAAAGGAGAACGCAATATGGCATGTTTTTTGGTGAGTACGGCGGCGGCGATCGGCGTGACGATAGCGCAAAAGGTCACGGCGAAGAAAGAAGAGAAGAAAGCGGAAGTCGCAAAGCAGGATATCAAAGAATATAAGTTCGGCAGTGAGACCAAGTGGTCTACGAGGCTGAAGTATTTGGCAACCACCCTTTGGACGGGTTCCTTCTTGCTTGCGGGCGAGCATGTTCTTCACGGAGAGGTAGCGCCGTTCCCGCCCTTCCTGACGGCGGCGGCTGACCCTGCCGATGCGTCGGAAATGCTCCACGAGATGGGTACCGTCGGCGTGGCAATGCTTGCTTTGCTCGTCGTCGCATGGGGCGCCGGCTGTTTTATTTGGGATCTTATCAAATACAGAAAGCATAAAAAGCAGGAGAAACTGCAGTTGAATAAGGAGATTTAAAAATGTATTTCCTTACGGCTTTGGCGTGCACTATCATTGCAGGCGTTTTGTTTTTTTTCTTCCGCGACAGGAAGGGGCTGCACCTTGACTTTTTGACCATCACCTACGGTGCGGCTACCTTGATGTGGCTCGTCGATTGCATCGCAACTGCCATCGAGGGCGAACCTTTCCTCTCCTTTGACGATCCTCAGGACGGCTGGATCGCGCTTTGGACGCTCCTCGGCGGCATCGGCTTGTGGCTCCTTGTCAGCTTTATTATGAATAACGGCAAAAAAGAGACTCCCAAAGAATAAACCCTTTCAGTGGATAAAAAAGAGATGGCAATAACCTTACCATCTCTTTTTTTGTTTATTCTGCGTGGGGTCAAGGGGTGTCGTTCGACTCTGCTTCTATTTGTTTGATGGCGAATTCGTTCCCCTTCAATAGGTAGGTCTCCGCACTCCCGCAATGGGGGCATATCTTGCCGTTTGGCACCGTTTCGTAGGTCTTTTCGCAGGCGGTGCAGTAGGTCACTGCGCCGATTTTTTCCACGAAGAGGGGGGCGCCTTTGACCAGATCGTCCTTTTCACGGAAATAGTTCCAGCAGTCCACGAGTTGGTCCAGCACCACGCCCGACACTTCGCCTATCTCAAGGGTGACTGAGGCGATGCGCTTGACGTTGTGTTCCTCTGCTACATCGTGTAAGGTCTTTATCACATGTTTTACGATGCCGAGTTCATGCATTCTTTTGTTTCTCCCATTCAGTCAGCAGCCAGTTTTCCCACTCGTTCATGCCCATTCCGGTCTTAGCCGATAGAGGGAAAATGCTTATCGCGGGGTTGAGGGCGCGCACCCTCTCCTTGGTCGCTTCGAGGTCAAAGTCGAAGTAGGGCGCTGTGTCCATCTTAGTTATTATCAAGGCGTCGCACTTTTGAAACATCAAGGGATATTTTAAAGGCTTGTCGTCCCCTTCGGGGAGGCTTAATATCATCATGTTTCTATGGGCACCCGTGTCAAATTCGGCGGGGCAAATGAGGTTGCCGATGTTCTCGAGGAATACGATGTCAAGGTCGCCTTCAAGCCCCATAAGTCCGTTTCTGGTCATGCCCGCGTCCATGTGGCACATACCGTCGGTGTGCACCTGTATGCTTTCCGCGCCGAGCGCGTTGATGCGCAGGGCGTCCACGTCGGAGGCGATATCCGCTTCCATCACGCCGATACGCGCTTTGCCGACAAGGTCGGTAATGGTGCGCGACAGCAGGGTTGTCTTCCCGCTCCCCGGCGCGCTCATCAGATTGAGGAGAAAGATGCCGCGCTCCGTCAGTTCGCAGCGCAGACATTCGGCGTCGCGGTCGTTACTGTCGGTGACCGTCCTTTTCAGTTCTATGACCTTTATCATCGTGCCCCTCCATCGCTTTTTTTTGCCTTCGCGTCGTAGATGAGCGCTGCTAATTTCT
>CAMOUZ010000047.1 GCA_946626795.1 uncultured Clostridia bacterium | reverse complement strand
GCCGTGAGGACATCGAGCGTGGTCAGGTTCTTGCGAAGCCCGGCACCATTCATCCGCACACCCACTTCACTTCTCAGGTCTACGTTTTGACCAAGGAAGAAGGTGGCCGTCACACCCCGTTCTTCAATGGCTATCGTCCGCAGTTCTATTTCAGAACCACCGACGTGACCGGTACCATCGCTCTTCCGAAGGGCGTTGAGATGGTTATGCCCGGCGATAACATCGACATGGAGATCAAGCTCATCACCCCGATCGCTATCGAGCAGGGCTTGCGCTTCGCTATCCGTGAAGGTGGCCGTACCGTTGGTTCCGGCGTTGTTGCGCAGATCATCAACGACTAATCAAGTCACATAAAAAAGAGTCCGTTGGGTTTTCCCGACGGACTTTTTTTATGGGAAAAAGAGGGGAGGGGGTCGCTCGCAAATACAGTGATGGACAAAGCCGGCGCCGTGGGCTATTATGAAAAGTTTTTCATAATATATGGACTTTTTTGTTAAAACGAAGTATAATATATGCAGTTTTGAGGGGTAGGAGGGTTTTTATGAAGAACTTTTTCGCGAAAATAGGCGCCGCTATCAAGGCGCATAAGGGAAGAACGATCGCCATCTCGGTCACGGCGTTCGTTTTGGTCTGCGTGATCATTTCCTTGTCTCTTTTGAATGCGCTTTTGTTTAATCGTCTTTCCAAGGGCTACGTCCCGACGGATGCGCAGCTCGCCGCCATCAAGGACGATCCCGCGAATCAATATAAGCGCGTGGTCATCATCGGCGTGGACGGCGTTGGCGATTATTTCAGCAAGGCGTATACGCCGAATTTCGATAAAATGTTCGACACGGAGAAAAATGCCTCCGTTACCTATACGGGCACGGCGGTGTATCCTACCATCAGTTGTGAGAATTGGATGGCGATGTTCCATGGCGTGCGCCCCGTCTATCACGGCTTCATCTTCAAAGATACGAATCAGCGCGTCGAAGCGGGCAAGCAGACGGATACCGAGAAGTATCCCTCCTTTATCAAGCAGTACCTTGATCAATACGAGACGGGCGACGTCCTCGCCGTCTGCACTTGGCGCGGCGTGAATAACGGCATCATTGAGGATGATCCGCGCGTCACGAAATACAATACGTACGCCGAAGAGATCCATGCCATCTTGAATGGAGAGACGGAGTACGCTCGCACGACGGATAAGCAATACCAAACGGGTTATTTGAAGGATGAGGACGGAAATCTTATCTTAGACGTCGTGGAAAATAGCAAATACGGCGAGGTGAATGCCTATGTCGAGGCGCCGATCTATGACGACGTCGCGGGCATCTCTTCTCTCAAAGACTATCTTGCGACGCAGGTGATGCTCTACGGTTATTCGGACGAGACCATCGAAATGCGCGATGCAATCACGATGCAACGCGTCATCGAAGAGACCGTCAAGAATCCCGATAAATACAAGATCGCGTATATGCACCTCGATCAGGTGGATCACGCGGGTCATAGCTTCGGCTATGGAAAGCCCGGCTATGTGAACGCGGTTTCGCGCGTGGATATGCTTCTCGGCAGGCTTTACGACGCCTATGAAGCGGCGGGGATGCTGGATGACACCCTCTTTGTCCTCTGTACGGACCACGGCCATAGGCTCCCCGGCGGACATAAGAACCACGGCAAGAATACCGATCTCGAAGTAAATATCACCTTCGCCATCGCGGGCAAGACCGTGAAGAAGGGCAAGCTGACTTCGAGATATGTGGACACCGATATGGCAGCGGTCATCTCCTATGCGCTCGGCGTGAAGGCGAGCGAGAATTGGCAGGGGAGGGTGCCTTACGGGATGTTTAGCCTCTTGGGTTGACTTTGTATAAGGCGGCATCTGCGGCGTTTACTGTCATCGCCCCCGAGCAGTTACGTACGTTAGTACGCGCCTGCTCAGCGGCTCGACGAGCCTTGCATCTGCCGCCTTCTCCAAAGTCAACAGAATGGATCCTGAGAGCGCTTGTCTCTGCACCCCTCTACACGCTCTGTAATGTAAGGAGGCTTCGCATTCTGTATAATGAGGAAGGTTTGTTCGGCGGCTCGACGAGCCTTGCATCTGCCGTCTTCTCCAAAGTCAACAGAATGGATCCTGAGAGCGCTTGCCTCTGCACCACTCTCCGCGCTCTGTAAAAGCAGTTTGGCTGGGCGCATCTGCCGCCTTTTCCAAAGTCAACGGATATGGTCGTAGGCTCCGCGCTCTTTCAAAAGGGGGAAGCGCTTCGCTATAAGGATATGCGCGAGATGGAGGCTTCGCCCTTCAATAGAGAAGAATGATTTTACAGATTACAAAAACCCTCTCGGTAGGCGAGAGGGTTTTTGGGTTACTCCTTCGTGAAAGAAGTGTTGGTGCACTTGGGGCAAGGCGGGATTTTGTCGTTCTTGCCTACGTTGACGTTGGTGCCGCAGTTCGTACAGCTGTACGTGCCGTCGCCGGGCTTCTCTCCGGTGTGATAATACTTCATGTTGAGTATCCTCCTTTTTTTGATACTGTGAGTATCGTCCCGTTCTTTGTTTTTTATACTCACATCAGGCGGCAAAGCAGGCAGGAGAGCAGGGTGCCTACGCCCGTGGCGATGAGGGAGATGGCAAGGGTGCCGCGGTATTTTCGGATCTTCGTGCCGCTGGCATAGACCGCTGCGACGTAGAAGACGGTCTCGCTGCTCCCCACGATGACGCTTGCCGCGCGCGCAGGGTAACTGTCCGCGCCGTAGGTCTTATAGACATCTTCCAAGAGCGCGAGGCTTCCGCTCCCACTCATCGGGCGCACGAGAATGAGCTCCGTGAGTTCCGGCGGGATGCCGAGGAGACGGAAGGCAGGGGAGAGGAGCTCCGCCAGGCGATCGGCGAGCCCGCTTATTTTGAAGAGATTTACGGCGATGAGGACGGCGGCGAGATAAGGGAAAAGGCTCGTTGCAAGGCGGACGGCGCCTTTTGCTCCTTCGATGAAAGCGTCGAAAACGGGGACGCGCCGAAGGGCGCCCAAGATGAAGTTCAGGACGATGAAGGCGGGCAGGATATAGACGCTCATCTTCGCTTTTTCGTGAGGAGGGTGAGGCTCACGCCCACGAAGGCGGTGATGGCGGTGGCAAGTAGGGTGGGGAAGAGGATGTCGGAAGGGGATCGGCTCCCCGAGGTTGCGCGCAGGGCGATGATCGTGGAGGGAAGGAGCTGCACGCCGCAGGCGTTGATGACGATGAGGAGGCGCGTATGGTCTTTTGCCGTCTCATCTTCCCCCTGTAAGCGGGTGGTAGCTTCTATCCCGAGGGGAGTCGCCGCGCCGCCGATGCCGAGGAAATTCGCGGCGAGATTCTGCGCGATGAGGGACTGCGTCTCTCTGTCTTCTCCCTTAAAAAGTCTCTTGGTGATGGGGCGGAAGAGCTTTTCCGCGGCTTTGGTGACGCCGTTCTTTTTCATCACGCCGAGCACGCCCAGCCAAAGGGCGTAGACCGCCAGCATTTTGAGAGAGAGGGTGACGGCGTCCGTCGCCCCGCCGATTGCGGCTGAGATCGCCATATCGGGGGAAAAGAGCAGAAGATAGACGAGGCTTGCCGTCATTAAAAGAAAAAACAGCACGTTCATAGGAATATGCTATTCGGCTTCGGCGGCTTTTATGCTCTCAGACCGCCTCCTTTCGCGCGGAATACAGGGCGTCTTGCGGCGGATAACAGCTCTCGCGGATAAGGGTGGTCGTGGTCACGCCGTTTAGCGTATGCAGGCGATAAAGCGCGCTGCGCAATCCTTCTCGTCCCGCCCGTAACAGGGTGCGATCCGTTAGGTCGGAGAGCGCCGCCCCCGTTTCGTCCAAGGCGCGGAAGGGCAGGCGTTGCAAGATCTCGCTTTTCAGTTCGTATTTTCCTTTCTTTCGCTCTCCGTAAAGACGGAAAGTCAATGTACTTTCACTGACCTCCGCGGCGATATAAAGGGGATAAGGCGTGTCGTTCAGGAAGGTGAAGTCGATCGCGGAGGATACGGTGCAGTCGCGCGCATAATCCACGTAACTCACGGGGCGTGAATGCGCCGCGGCGTGCGTGGGGGTGAGCCCCGCGAGAAGGACGGCGTTATAAAGCGTCGTGCTCACTTGGCATACGCCTCCGCCCACTCCTTTGACGAAATCTCCGTTCACGATGATATTCGCGCTCTCGTACCCTCTCTCTTCCGTGCGTTCGCCCACGACGTTATTAAAGGAAAAAGTTTCCCCCGAAAGCAGGGTGCAGCCGTCGATCGCGCGGGCTGCGAGGGCGATATTATGCCGTCTGTGTTCGCCCGACGTGGCGAAAGACGTGGTGAAGCCGGCGATAAGCGCGGTGCGGTCGTATAGATCCGAAAGGGTGACTTGCGGCGAGACCGCCTCGGAGAAGACTTTTACCGCGCAGCCCTCGTCGAGGGATCTTGCGACGGCTTTTCCCAAAAGGTCGAGATCCACTTTCCTTCCCGCGCGTTCCTTATAATATATAAAAGGAGCGCTTTTCTTCTTCGTCCATTCGAGGGTGGCGTCCAAAGGATCTTCCTTTTTCCTGTCGCAGGCGGCGGCGAGATAATCTCCGAGCCCTCTCCCGATATAATTCAGCGCTTCTTTCGCGTCGTATTTTTTCCTCAGCTCTTCATAAAGCGGGAGATATCCGCCCGCGGCTTGCGCTTTAAGATGATGGAGGGTGTCCGTGAAGACTTCCCTCCCCTCCAAGGCTTCTCCGTCGATCGTAACGAGGAGAGCGTGCTTGACGTAAGGCGCGCCGACGCCTGCGAGGAGAAAGAAAAGGAACGCGGCGAGGAAGGCGAAGAAAAGAATGGGGATCCGCTTCTTCATTTCTCCGCGAGCGGGGTCTTCGCCGTGGCCCAAAGCAATGCCGCGATCCAGCCGAAGATCGTCACGCCGAGCACGACGTCCACAAGGGCGATCCACAGGCGCTTGGGATGACGGTTCTTAAAAGCGATGACCGTTGGAATCAGATAAATGAAAAGCGCGGAAAAAGCGAAAAGAGCGATGAGTACGTACGTCCAGATTTGCATATCCTATACCTCCGAGGTAGTATGACCGCACTTCGGAAAAATATTTTCGGCGAGTTTTTTCCCTCCGTTCAAAAAGAGAAATCCAGTTCAAAAAGGGCGCGGAAAATGCATTTCGGCGAAAAAGCCCGAAATATGGGGAGAAAGCGGAAAAGACAAAAAACAGCCTTATGTACAAAATCAAGATGAACCACAATATCTTGTGTTTGTCAAGCAAAAAAATCGCAATATTTTGTAATTTTTCCTATTGACAAAGGCATTATATATTGCTATACTGAATGGGCAACGAAAATTTAACAAGGCGGGGTCCCCGCCACGGAGGAAGTATGTTAAACGTAAAGAAAAGAGATGGGCAAATAGTACCGTTCGATCTGTCGAAGATCAAAGTGGCGATCATAAAAGCGTTCGATTCCGTCGAGCGCGCGCATAACGACGATATCATCGATCTTATCGCGCTGAAAGTTTGCGCGGATTTCCAGAATAAGGTCAAAAACGATTGCGTGACGGTCGAAGACATTCAGGACAGTGTTGAGGTGGTACTCATTCAGGCGAGCTTCGTCGACGTGGCGAAGAGCTACATTCTTTACAGAAAGCAGCACGAGAAAGTGCGTAATATGAAGTCCACCCTCGTGGATTATAAGTCCACGGTGGACAATTATCTCAAAATCAATGATTGGCGCGTGAAGGAGAATAGCACGGTGACGTATTCCGTCGGCGGTCTTATCCTCTCGAACAGCGGCGCGGTGACGGCGAATTATTGGCTCAGCGAGATCTATGACGACGAGATCGCCGACGCGCATAGAAATGCCGACATCCACATCCACGATCTCTCCATGCTCACGGGTTATTGCGCGGGTTGGAGCCTCAAACAGCTCATTCAGGAAGGTCTCGGCGGCGTCCCCGGCAAGATCACGTCCGCTCCCGCGGGACATCTCTCCACCCTCTGCAACCAGATGGTGAATTTCCTCGGCATCATGCAGAATGAATGGGCGGGCGCGCAGGCGTTCTCTTCCTTCGACACCTATCTTGCGCCTTTCGTCAAGGTGGACAATCTCTCTTATAAAGAGACCAAGCAATGCATTCAGTCCTTCATTTACGGCGTGAATACTCCCTCTCGTTGGGGCACGCAGTCTCCCTTCACGAATATCACCCTCGATTGGGTGGTCCCGAATGATATGGCGGAGCTGAATGCCATCGTCGGCGGCAAGGAGATGCCCTTCAAGTATAAGGATTGCGAGAAGGAAATGGCGATGGTGAATAAGGCGTTCATCGAGATCATGATCGAGGGCGACGCGAACGGCCGCGGCTTCCAGTATCCTATCCCGACCTATTCCATCACCCGCGACTTCGATTGGTCCGAGACCGAGAATAATAAGCTCCTCTTCGAGATGACCGCGAAGTACGGCACGCCTTATTTCAGCAATTATATCAACAGCGATATGGAGCCCTCCGACGTCAGAAGTATGTGCTGCCGTCTGCGTCTCGACCTCCGCGAGCTTCGCAAGAAGTCCGGCGGCTTCTTCGGCAGCGGCGAGAGCACGGGCAGCGTGGGCGTCGTCACCATCAATATGCCGCGCATCGCGTATCTTTCCAAGACGGAGGACGAATTCTTCAAGAAGCTCACCCGTTTGATGGACATTGCGGCGCGTTCTTTGAAGATCAAGAGAGAAGTCATCACGAAGCTCCTCAACGAGGGACTTTATCCCTATACGAAGCGTTATCTCGGCACCTTCAATAACCACTTCTCGACCATCGGTCTCGTGGGCATGAACGAGGCTTGCCTCAATGCGAATTGGATTCGCAAGGACCTCACGAATAAGGAAGCGCAGGAATTCACGAAGAAGACCTTGAACTTCATGCGCGAGAAGCTCTCCGACTATCAGGAGATGTACGGCGACCTCTATAACCTCGAAGCCACCCCCGCTGAGTCCACGGCGTACAGACTTGCTAAGCATGACAGAAAGAGATTCCCCGACATCATCACCGCGACGGAAGGCGACGCCACCCCGTATTATACGAACAGCTCGCACCTCCCCGTAGGCTTCACGTCGGACATCTTCGACGCGCTGGACATTCAGGACGATCTGCAGACGCTTTATACGTCGGGTACCGTCTTCCACGCCTTCCTCGGGCAGAAGCTCGACAGCTGGCAGGCGGCGGCGAACCTCGTGCGTAAGATCGCGGAGAACTACAAGCTGCCTTACTATACGATGAGCCCCACGTATTCTATCTGCGCGGAGCATGGATATCTCGCGGGCGAGCAGAGAAAGTGCCCCGTTTGCGGCCGCTCCACCGAGGTGTACAGCCGTATCACGGGTTACTATCGTCCCGTTCAGAATTGGAATGACGGCAAGGTGGAAGAATTCAAGATGCGTAAGACCTATGACATTGCGGGTTCCGTTTATAAGGGCGCGGAGAAGAAATCCGACGCTGCGGAAGGGCAGGTCGTAGAAGCAGCGCAGAAGACGGCGGCGGATGGAATGCTCCTTTTCACCACCAAGACCTGCCCGAACTGCAAGATGAGCAAGATGATGCTGGACAGAGAAGGCATCGCCTATACGCCGATCGACGCGGAAGACAATAAAGACGAGACCGTGAAAATGGGCGTTCGCAAGGCGCCGACCCTCCTCGTGCCGAATGGGCATGGCGGCTATGACAGATACGAGAATGCCAGCGAGATCAAGGGTTTTATCGAGTCTGTGAGGAAATGATGAAATACGACGTGATTATCGTAGGCGCGGGTCCCGCCGGCATGACCGCGGCGACCTATGCGCTGCGCTCCGGAAAGACCGTGCTCGTCATCGAGTCGGAGACCATCGGCGGACAGATGTCCAATTCTCCTCGCATCGAGAATTTCCCCACGGTGAAGGCGAGCAGCGGAAGCGAGCTCGCGGATAAAATGTTCGAGCAGATGACGGATTTCGGCGCGGAGCTGGAACTCGACAAAGTGCTGGACGTGGAGAAGAGAGGCGAGGGCGATTTCCTCGTAAAATGCGAGTATAACACCTATAATGCCAAGGCCGTGATCTGGGCGACGGGCGCGAAGCACCGCCATATCGGTGTTGCGGGCGAGGAAGAGCTCATCGGCAAGGGCGTCTCGTATTGCGCGCTCTGCGACGGCGCCTTCTTTACGGGAGAAGACGTCGTCATGATCGGCGACGCGAATACCGCCCTGTCTTATACGATGTTCCTCTCGAATTGTTGCAAGCACGTCTATATCTGCACCCTCTTCGATAAGTTCTTCGGAGAGAAGGCGATGGTGGACGCCGTGCTCGCCAGAGAGAACGTTTCTTACGAGCATAACCTCTCTTTGCAACGTTTCTTGACGGACGAAGAAGGCTCGCTCTCGGGGCTTGTCTTCCGAAATACCAAGGACGGCTCGGAGCGTCGCTATGACGTGAAAGGCTGCTTCATCGCGGTGGGGCAGGTGCCCTGCAATGACGCGATCAAGTCCCTCGTGGACCTCGATAAAGGCGGATACGTCATTGCGGGGGAAGATACGATGACCAAAACGGCGGGACTTTTCGTGGCGGGCGACTGCCGC
>CAMOUZ010000046.1 GCA_946626795.1 uncultured Clostridia bacterium | reverse complement strand
GGCGTGCATCGCCTCGTCCGCATCTCTCCCTTCGACGCGAATAGCAGGAGGCACACTTCCTTTGCGTCCCTTGAAGTTATGCCCGTGATACAGGACGAAGGTGAGGTCCAGATCCGTCCCGAGGATCTCAAAGTGGATACCTATCGAAGCGGCGGCGCGGGCGGCCAGCACGTGAATAAGACCGAGAGCGCCATCCGTATCACGCATATCCCGACGGGCATCATCGTGCAGTGTCAGAATGAGCGCAGTCAGATCCAGAATCGCGAAGTCGCGATGCGTATGCTTATGAGTAAGCTCGTCGAGCAGAAAGAGCGCGAGCAGATGGAGTACGAGCAGTCCTTGAAGGGGGACCTCAAAAAGATCGAATGGGGCAGTCAGATCCGCTCCTACGTCTTCTGTCCGTACACCCTCGTGAAGGATCACCGCACGGGCTATGAGAATCCGAATGTACAAGCGGTGATGGACGGCGACCTCCAAGACTTCATCGTGGAATATCTGAAAAAAGCATAGTTTTATGTTGACCTTTTCCGAACTCAAAGAGAAAGAGAGCCTGACGATCTTAGCCGTGGAAAGTTCCTGCGACGAGACCGCCTGCGCCGTGTTGCGAGACGGCGCGATCCTCTCTTCCGTCATCTCCACGCAGATCGCCATTCATAAAGAGTATGGCGGCGTCGTCCCCGAGATCGCGAGCCGAAATCACGTCTTGAACGTGGAGCCCGTGGTCAAAGAAGCCATCGAAAAGGCGGGAGTCTCTTTGGGGGAGATCGACGCTTTCGCCGTGACCTACGGCGCGGGGCTCCTCGGCGCCCTGCTTGTGGGCGTGAGTTACGTAAAAGGGCTGGCTTTCGCCTTGGATAAGCCCCTCCTTAAAATCAATCATATCCGCGGTCACATCGCGGCGAATTACCTCGCGGATCCCTCCTTGAAGCCTCCGTATATCGGGCTCATCGTTTCGGGCGGGCATACGGCGGTCGTGCGGGTGGAGGAGTATACGGCTTTTACTTATCTCGGCGGGACGATGGACGACGCGGTGGGCGAGGCTTTCGACAAAGTGGCGCGCGTACTCTCCCTGCCTTATCCCGGCGGCCCCGAGATCGAGAAAGCGGCGAAAGAGGGCGCTTGCACGGTCTATATCCCCGTGCCCAAGACCCCGAGCCCTTATGATTTCTCTTTCAGCGGGATTAAGACCTCGGTCATCAATTACGTGCATACGGCGGAACAGAGAGGAGAAACCATCGTGAAAGCGGACGTGGCGGCGTCCTTCCAAAGCGCCGTCACCGAAATGCTCGTCAAAGCGGCGGTCACGGCGGCGAAGGAATATAAGCTCAAAGACGTCGCTCTTGCGGGGGGCGTGGGAGCGAATGGGTTTTTGCGCTCGCGGTTGACGGAGGCTTGTGAGAAGAGGGGGCTGAAAGCCCATTTTCCCACGAAAGAGACCTGTACGGATAATGCCGCGATGATCGCCATGGAGGCATATCTGCAAGTGCGTTACGGCGCGGGGGATTGCCTCGCGGACGAGACCTTGGACGCAAAAGCCTCTCTGCCTCTTTTGAAAAAATAAAGAGAAAAGTTCATTTTGACATCATTGCTTTTCTTTCATTTTTGTGCAACCTATCTTTAATCTAACAATAGGGATAAAAAGAAGTCGGTGTTTTGCCGACTTCTTCTTTTATGGTCTTGTTTTTTGTCGCTCTTACAAGCAAAACTCCTCGATTTAATTTACGCTGTATAGGAGGTCGTTATAAGTGGGGAAGCGCCAGAAGGCGGCGTCCACCGAGCTTTCGAGCGCGTCGATGACTTCGCGGAGGTCTTCCATCGCGGGGAGGACTTCCTCTTTGCAGTAGACGGCTTGGGGGAGGGCGGTGAGTCCCTTGGAATACGCCACTTTCTTTTCAAGATCGCCGAGGAGCCCCACGAGTTCTTCGCCGAGATGCGAGATATTTTCCAGCGCGGTTTTCTCCGTTACGGCGCTTGCCTCGCCGAGGATGCCGGACTTCTTCATAATGAGGTCGCAAAGCTCGTTTTCATAAGCCTCCGTGGCGGGCAGGATATTGCGCTTCACCATGTCGATGAGGGTCAGCGCTTCGATGTCCACCGTGCCGGCGTAATTCTCCAAAAGGATGCGATAGCGGGAGAAGATCTCCGCTTCGGTGAAGACGCCGTATTTCTCGAATAGACGGCGATTCTCCTCCTTGATGAAGCAGGGGAGGGCGTCGGCGGTGGTTTTGAGGTTCAAGAGGCCGCGTCTTGCCGCTTCTTCTTCCCAACTCTTGCTGTAACCGTCGCCGTTGAAGATGATGCGCTTATGTGCCACGACGGTGTCTCGAATGAGCTTATTGAGGTCCGCGTGGAAATCCTCGGAAGCTTCGAGGCGGGTGGCGAAGTCATCGAGCGCCTCCGCGACGATGGTGTTCAGGACGATATTCGGACCCGAGACGGAGAGACTGCTCCCCGGCATGCGGAACTCGAATTTATTACCCGTAAAGGCGAAAGGACTCGTGCGGTTTCTGTCCGTCGTGTCTTTGGGGATCTTGGGGAGGACGTCCGCCCCGATCTCGATCTGGACTCTCTTCTTGCCCTTGTATTCGGCTTTGTTTTCAAGCGCGTCCAAAAGGTCTGTCAGCTCTTCGCCGAGGGAGACGCTGATGATGGCGGGCGGCGCTTCGTTCGCGCCGAGACGATGGTCGTTGCTCGCGCTCGCCACGCTCATGCGCAGGAGGTCCTGATGGTCGTCCACCGCTTTGATGACGGCGGTGAGGAAGAGCAGGAATTGCGCGTTTTCGGAGGGTGTCTCGCCCGGCTCCAAGAGATTTACGCCCGTATCCGAGAGGAGGCTCCAATTATTGTGCTTTCCGCTGCCATTCACGCCTTTGAAGGGCTTCTCATGCAAGAGGCAGACCAGCCCGTGCTTCTCCGCCGTGCTGCGCATGACGGACATCGTGAGCTGATTGTGATCCGTGGCGACGTTCGCGCCCGTGAAGAGGGGAGCGAGCTCGTGCTGCGACGGCGCGGCTTCGTTATGCTTGGTCTTCGCGAGGACGCCGAGCTTCCAAAGCTCGGTATCGAGGTCTTTCATAAAGGCTTTCACGCGGGGCTTAATAGCGCCGAAATAATGGTCGTGGAGCTCCTGTCCCTTGGTGGGCGGCGCACCGAAAAGCGTTCTGCCGCAGGTGACGAGGTCAAGCCTTTTCAGATAAAGCTCCTTATCGATGAGGAAATATTCCTGCTCGGCGCCGACGGTCGGGATGGCGTTCTTGCCGCTGACATTCCCGAAGAGGGAGAGGATCCTCGACACTTGCTTGCCGAGCGCTTGGATGGAGCGAATGAGCGGTGTCTTCTTGTCCAAAGCTTCCCCCGAATAAGAGCAGAAGACCGTGGGGATGAAGAGGGTGCCGTCCTTGACGAAAGCGTAAGAGCTCGGATCCCAAGCCGTGTAGCCGCGCGCTTCGAAAGTATTGCGCAAGCCGCCGTTCGGGAGGCTGGAAGCGTCGGGCTCACCATACGCGAGCTCCTTTCCGCGAAAATCCATGATGACCCCTTCGCCGCCCTTGACGGGGGTGATGAAGCTATCGTGCTTCTCCGCCGTGATATTGGTCATAGGTTGGAACCAGTGGGTGAAATGCGTCGCGCCCATCTCGCAAGCCCAATCTTTCATCTTCTCCGCGACGATATTCGCGATTTGGGGGTCGAGCCTTGCGCCCGCGACGGCGGTGGCTTTTAAGGATTTATAGACGTCTTCCGGCAGTCTTTCGCGCATCTTCTCGTCATTGAAGACGGCGCTGCCGAAGATCTCGGGGATATTCTCCATTCGTCCCTCCTACAATATAACTATGCCGTTTCGGCGAGCCTGTGTTAAAGTGTCTTCGTCCCAAAGCGAGACCTGCACTTCGCCGATATGCGCCTTTTCGAGAAGGAGCATCGAGAGGCGGGACTGACCGATGCCTCCGCCCATCGTGAGGGGGAGGGCGCCGTCCAGCACCGCTTTATGGAAAGGATAGTTGCGGCGCTCGTCCGCACCTGCTTTTTTGAGCTGGCTGTCCATGCTCTCCGCGTCCACGCGAATGCCCATGGAAGAGACCTCGAAAGCTCTGCCGAGGACTTCGTCATAGAAAAGGATGTCGCCGTTCAGCGCCCAATCGTCATAGTCGGGAGCTCTGCCGTCGTGCTTTTTGCCGCTCTTCAAGGTGTCGCCGATCTGCATGATGAAAGCAGTCTTGTATTCCGCAAGGAAGATATCCTCTCTCTCTTTCGGAGAGAGCTCGGGGTAAAGATCCTCGAGCTGCTGCGTGGTGATGAAAGCCACCTCGCGGCAAAGCGTGGTCTTGAGCGCGGGGTATTTCGCATTCAAAGCTTCTTTCGTGTCCGCGATCGCCGCTACGATGGCTTTTACGGTGGCTTTGAGATAGTCGACGTTGCGGTCTTCGCGAGAGATCACTTTTTCCCAATCCCATTGATCCACGTAAATGGAGTGGAGATTATCCATCTCTTCGTCGCGACGGATCGCGTTCATATCGGTGTAAAGTCCCTGCCCGACGGGGAAACCGTAATTTTGCAGGGCTTGGCGCTTCCATTTCGCAAGGGAGTGGACGATATGCGCCTCTTTGCCCGTCTCTTTGATGTCGAAATTCACCGCGCGTTCCACACCGTTCAGGTCGTCGTTCAGCCCCGTCTTGGGGTCCACGAAGAGAGGAGCGGACACGCGGATCAGATTCAGCGCGCGGGCGAGCTTGTCCTCGAAAGTGCGTTTCAGGAAGCCGATCGCCACTTGCGTGTCGTACACGCCGAGCGGACTTTTATATGTATCGGGAAGGATAAAATTGCTCATCATTAAGTACCTCTTTTCATTATTATAATCATATTTCGCGCGAGATTACAACAAAAAGAAGTCTTTTTGAGTTTTCCTGCCCATTTGGAAGTGTTATAATATGCTTAAAGAGCTTTTAATTCGGAGGATCGTTTTATGCGGAATTGGCAGGAAGAAAAGGAAAAGAGAGTGGCTTTCATACAGGATCTTTTGCGTTCGAGCGGCGCGAAAGGGATCATCTTCGGAAATAGCGGCGGGAAGGACAGCGCCCTCGTGGCGGCGCTCTCGTCCGCGGCGACGAAGAATGTCCTCGGCGTGATGATGCCATGCGCTTCCAAGCGAAATTTCGGGGAGGATCTCGAAGACGCGAAGAAGGTGGCGGAGAAATACGGCATTCCCTCGCTTATCGTGGATCTCACGAAAGTGAGAGAGGATATCATCTCCGCGGTGGGCGTTCCGCTTGAAAGTAAAGGCGCCCTCTCGAATATCGCGCCACGCCTCCGCATGACCACACTTTACGCCATCGGCGCGGAGAAAGGCTATCTCGTCGCGGGCACGGGGAATAAGAGCGAACGCTATATGGGGTATTTCACGAAGTTCGGCGACGGTGCTTGCGATTTTAATCCCATCGCGGATCTCACCGCCTCCGAAGTCTTCGACTTCCTGCGATATCTCGGCGCGCCCGAGCATGTCGTCACCAAAGCACCTTCCGCAGGGCTTTTCGAGGGACAGACGGACGAATCCGAAATGGGCGTGACCTATGCCGAGATCGACGCCTTCCTAGCAGGAGAGAAGGTCAGCGAAGAAGCCGAGAAGATCATCGCGCGCTATCACCGCTCATCCTTGCATAAGATGGTGATGCCGACGACCTATTCCGACGACGTATAACGGCATATATGCTTCGCTACTTCCTGCGTCGTCGGGCATCACGTACAAAAGTACGCTCAGACCCGCCTCCTCGGAGAGCGCTCGCCTCTATGCCGTTCTCCGTCGTCGTGTCTTCGGCGCAAATCCCGATCGGGCGGAGAATAAACGAAACATATGCGCCGCTATACACGTTCGTAAGGAGAAATATGATGAATATAGTGCTCATAGAACCCGAAATTCCTCAAAACACCGGCAACATCGCCCGTACTTGCGCTGCCACGAATAGCGTCCTCCATCTCGTGAAACCGCTCGGTTTCAGTTTGGACGAAAAGTCCATTCGTCGCGCAGGGCTGGATTATTGGGATAAAGTCACGATAAAGGTTTATGAGAATTTGTCGGATTTTTACGCGCAAAACGAGCAAAACGTGAAAGACGGCGCCACGATGTATTATGCCTCCACCAAAGCGAATAAAGTCTATACGGACGTCCCCTATAAAGACGGGGATTATATCCTTTTCGGGAAGGAGACCAAGGGGATAGACGAAGCCGTCCTTGCGGCGAATTACGCCCGCACCGTCCGCATCCCGATGTGGGGCGAGATCCGCTCCTTAAATCTCTCGAACAGCGTCGCCATCGTCCTTTATGAAGCCTTGCGACAGATCGGTTTTGCGCATTTCACCCTTACGGGCAAGCTGCGGGGCGGGGAATAGCATTACCTGCGAAAGCGACTTTACCGGAACATCCGACAAACCGCCAAAATATTTTTATTTTTACGTTGAAAACCGCCCGCGTGTGTGCTATAATTACCTATGAAGCGTTATGCTATATTAAAAAAGGAGATTTAGAACTATGCCCAGAGTTATCAGTGACGAATGTATCATGTGCGGCGCTTGCAGCGCCACTTGTCCCGTCAGCGCCATCGCGGAAGGCGACGGAAAGTACGAGATCGATAAAGAGCAGTGCATCGACTGCGGTGCTTGCGAGGCGGGTTGCCCGGTCGGAGCCATCTCGGAAGAATAATCGCAAGGAAAATCACATGATGAGCCACCAGCCTTTTGGCTGGTGGTTTTCACCAGCGTAGGAGTGAGTATGCAGATCAATACGGCTTTATTCGAGAGGGGAGATACCATCGGCGTCGCCGTGTCCGGCGGGCGCGACAGTATGAGCCTTTTGCATTATCTGTCGGAAGAAAAGAATAGCTTGATGATAAACGTGGCGGCGATCCACGTTGAGCACGGCATTCGGGGCGAAGAGAGCCTCGGAGATCAGTCTTTCGTGCGAGAATTCTGCGCGGCGCGCGATATTCCGCTTTATACGGTGTCCGTGGACGTGCCGAAATACGCCAAGGAGAATCTTGTCGGCGAGGAGCAGGCGGCGCGCGAGCTTCGCTATAAGTATTTCGACGATCTTTTGAAGAAGGGGGTCGTGGATAAGATCGCCACGGCGCATCAGCTGGACGACCAATGCGAGACCGTGCTTATGCGCATCTTCCGCGGAACGGGCGTGAAAGGGCTCGAAGGAATCCCCAGCGCGCGCAGCGGGAAATACATCCGCCCGATGCTTCATCTCACGAGACAGGAGATCAGCGAGTATTGTGAAGCGAACGGCGTCCCCCACGTGGAGGACAGCACGAATTATAATCTCGAATACACGCGGAATTTCATCCGTCACGAAGTCTTCCCCGTCGTGGAGAAGATGTTCCCCCAGTACAGAAAAAGCATCGAGAGGCTGACGGGCGCGGCGAAAGAAGCCATCGCCTTTATGGATAGCGTCGCCGTTCCGTATGAAGTGGACGACAAGTCCAGGATCGTTTTCTCGGTGAAAGCGCTCGGGGAGGCTCATCCCGCCCTCGTGCGCCATAGCATCCGCAAGGCGATGATCGAGCAAGGTCTCGCTTTGGATTTCGAACAATGCAATTTGCTTGACGTCCTCTCCCTCCTGAATAAGGAGACGGGCAAGGAGGTCAGTCTTTCTCAGGGGCTCATCGCCGCAAAAGCGCCGGAGCACCTTATGATCATGCGCGCCTCCGAGACGGCGCCGTATGAGATCCCCTTCGAGAAAGGGGAGATCGATCTTCCGGACGGGACGAGGCTCATCGTGGGCGATTATCACGGCGTGGGCTTGCGTTTCGATCCGAAGAAGTTGCCCGAAGGCACGGTGATCCGCAATCGTCGCGAAGGGGATATCTTCACGACCTTCGGCGGACATACCAAAACGCTCGGGAATTATCTCACGAATATCAAGTACCCCGGCAGGGACCGAGACGATCTGCCTCTCATCGCCTGCGGGAAGGAGATCCTCGTCATTTGCGGCGTGGAGATCTCCTCGAAAGTCAAGGTGGATGAGACCACCGACGACGTTTTCACCGTGAAAGTGATCCACGGTTGATATGCGCTCCGTCCTCGCCCTGCAAGAGCGACTCTCCGCCCCTCTTTATCTCGTGGGCGGCGCGGTACGGAATGAGCTCTTAGGTCTTCCCATCAGCGATATAGACGTCTGCTCGTCGCTTCCCGCGCTCACCGTCAAGGAGGAGCTCGGCGAGGCTTTTTCCGTGCGCGACGTGAATCCGCGCATCGGCACGGTGAAGATCGCTTTCGGCGAGGAATACTATGAATACACGCAGTTTCGGCGCGACAGTTATCCCCTTTCTTCGGGCGCGCATCGCCCCCTTGAAGTGGAGTTTGTCTCTTCGCCCGAAGAGGATGCCTTTCGCCGTGATTTTACGGTGAACGCCCTTTATAAGAGGGTGTCGGACGGCGTGATCCTCGATCCGACGGGCGGACTTGCCGATCTCGAAAATAAAATCTTGCGCACGACGCGCTCCCCCGAAGAGGTCTTCTCGGAGGATGGGCTTCGTTTGCTTCGTCTCGTGCGTTTTGCTTCCGAGCTCGGCTTCGAGATCGAAGAGGGCACCTTCCTCGCGGCGAAAAAATATGCGGGGCTTCTCGCGGATATCTCCCCCGAGCGAATTCGAGAGGAATTCATGAAGATCCTCCTTTCCGACGTGAAATACGGCGTTTCGGGCGCGGTCTTTCG
>CAMOUZ010000045.1 GCA_946626795.1 uncultured Clostridia bacterium | reverse complement strand
TACAGGTGATCGTCTCCGCGGTAAAGGAAAGCGAAAAATCCCGAAAAACGATGTTTTCTCCGAAAGAGACATTCAGATCCCGCACTTCAAACGCATTACTTTCCATGATATCGCCTCACAATGACTTTTTTCAATAAGAGTAACAATCCTTCCAAGAGGAAACCGAGGAGGATCGCCGCGATCGTCCAAGCAAGAAGGGTCTCCGTTTCAAGCGAAGCATAGGCTTGCTGCATATAACGCCCCATGCTCTTACTCACATAAGAAAGCACTTCCGCCGCGACGCATAATTTCACCGTAAAAGATAGCGTAATGCTCATCCCCGTGAGCAAAGTCGGGGTCATCTGCGGGATATAGAAAGAAAAGACCTTTTTTTGCCAAGAAAAGC
The DNA here is from genome assembly GCA_946626795.1 of uncultured Clostridia bacterium. GTDB lineage: Bacteria > Bacillota > Clostridia > Christensenellales > CAG-1252 > CAG-1252. Next base: position 8,518 of record CAMOUZ010000045.1, on the reverse strand, counting down.
GATACGCCTCCGTCATCTCTTTCAGCAAAGGATCCACTCCTCCGATGGCGTCCAGCACCAATTTGTACTGCATCGGGAAGATGACGAGGAAAATGACGACGTATGAAGCGAAGCGACTCCGAACCAACAAAAAGACAAGCAAGATCACCGAGATCGTCGGAAGAACCCGAAGCACCACGGTGAAGGGAGAAAACGCCTTTCGGAAAAAGGAGAATTTTGCGGACAAGACAGCAAAAAGACAAGCGAGCAAAAACGCCGCTGTGAAGCTGAGGAGCGTACGTAAAAGCGTATTCCCCACGGCGACATAAAATTTCTTCTCACCAAGAAGGGCGAAGAAACGCACGAGAGTTTCTACGGGCGTAGGAAGGAAAAGAGAGACGCCGACAGCGCGAGCCAAGGCGTACCATATCCCGATAAAGAGCGCAAGCCCGAGGACGGGAGCGCTTAGATTATACAAGACTCTTTTCTTGTCCATTCGCCCTCATCGCTATTTTCAAGCAAACGCTTTCACAATCGCTTTATAATCTTGGAGATCGTCAAGATCGCCGCAATAGAAATTTTTATCGGGGAGTTTACCGCCGATGAGTTCTTTATCGAAGTCCAGAAGAATATTGAAATACGCTTCGATAGACGCTTTCGCCGTTGCGCCGAACGAAGGATCGATATTCGCGCGCACAACACCCTCCTGCTTTAAGGTGGCAGGGACTTGCGTCGACTCCATCTCTTCGATCAAATACGCGAGATAAGGCGTGGCGTCATTAAGGAGCGCGACGCTTCCGTCGATGGTGAGCTTCGCGATCTTCTTGACGAGCTTTTTATCGGATTTCAAGAGAGATTTTTTTACAATAAGCGAAGTCTGAGGATAACTTTCAGTCGTATCCGTCGCCGTCATCCACATCGCTTGGAGATCGCCGACGATTTTGACCTGCGCTTTATTTGCTGCCGCAGCCTTTTGCATCACGTTGGATACGGCGGGCTCACCGAGGATCGCGAAGCGAATCGAACCGCTGACAAGCCCCGGGACGATGCCGCTACCGTCGGGATAGAATTTCAAAGCCACCTTTCCTGCGATGGGGGTATCGCTCTTCTCGTACTCGATGCCTGCGCTGTCCAAGATCTTTCTCACAACAGCTTCCGGCGTATTGCTTTCCCCCGTCAAATGAAGCACCTCGCCTTTCAAAGCGTCAAGGGTGAAACCCTCTTCCGACGCGACGGTGGAGAGGAGATAAAGGAGCCCATGACTGTTCGTACCCACAAGCACGATCTCCTTCCCTGCATTATAAAGCTTCGCCGCGAGATTGGTGGGAAGGATCGCCACGTCGGCGTCTCCGTTCGACACGGCGGTGGCAATCTCACCTGCGCCCTTTACGAGGGGAGCATATACGATCTTAACGCCTTCGATCTCTTGAAATTCTTTCATCAAGTACGCCATACCCAGGGCAGGGCCGCCGTCCGGAACGTACACGGTGACGCTATCCACGTGGGAGCATCCCGAGAAGGAGACTGCGAGAGTCGCTGTCAGCACAAAAACAAGAAGTAAAACCAAAATTTTTCTCATCATTCATACCTCCTAATGATATTATTCTTGCGTATAAAGCTCTGCGGCGATCTTTATATAAAGATCGTCGAGATAATTCGAGGTGACGGGATTTGTCTCATCACCCACTTCGTGATCGGGCTTAAAGGGGATGCCGTTCATGCAATATTTTCCGCCCTCCGCCGTCGCATCGAAGATATAGTATTGTCCGATGATGGTTTGGAGATAATAGGTCTCGCCTTCCACGGCGTTTCCTGCTTCATCTTTTACATAATCGATGATATTTCCCTTCTCCTTCCCGTTATAATAGGTGAACCCGTTTTGCGCAACGCCCTTCCCGACCGTTTCTTTGCCGATAAGCGCGGTCAAAGTGCCATTCGCTTTCATCGAGCCGATCAAGGCTTCGGACGCGGACGCGGTGCCGCCGTCGCAGAGGACATAAATGGGCGTGTCGATATAATTCGCGCTCGGCGTGACGGAATACTTTGTGGAGCGGGCATCTTTGACGTATTCCACTTCCAGAAGATCCACCTTCCCTTTCGAGGGCGCGCCGATGAGATAAGAGGCGACGCTCTTGAAGACTTCGCTATTGCCTCCTCCATTCCCCCTGAGATCGAGGATAAGCGCCTTATTTCCGTCTCTCTTGAATGCCTCAACGGCGTCACGGAACTCATTGGAAACATTATTCGGATAGCTGGAAAAACTGCGCAGATAGATATAACCGAAGTCCGAAGATACGCCGTTCAGATCGTTGATATAGATACATTGCGGAAAATCATACATCACTTTTCTGTATTTTACTTCGTGAAAAACGCCGTCTCGACGCAAAATAAAAGTCGTCTCGGTTTGCGTATCCGTCTTGGAAGCGACAACGGAGGAGAAATAACTGCTACCCGCGCCCGAAACACGATATCCGGCAATGGAATAGATCTCGTCTCCCCTCTGCGGTTGAAAACCTTGACTCGCCGCCAAGAAGGGCGATCCGTCCAAAATGATGTCGATATAGACCTCGTTATACAAATTAAACTTTACAATGAGCCCGAAGCCGCTCCCGTCCGAAGAGGACGTCTCGTAAAGGGAAGATTCGGGATAAATGTAATTGTAATTTCCGAGGCTACTCATCACGCCATACGCCGCATAGACATCCGCCTCATCGTAATCCATATCTTTGTAATAATTCTCATTGATAAAATCAATGGTGTTTTTCAAAAGGTCGAAGTCGCCGGAACGATCCCGCTGATTCGTCGTCGAATTCTTTTTACAGGAAAAAGCCAGCGCCGAGAGGACGCAAAGCATAGCGACAATAATGATGGATTTAACGATCTTACGCATATCAATACCTCACAATCGCCCGTTCGTTGACGGCGTCAAAGAGGGCGAATACCTTCCGAATGGAAAATTTGATCTTCGAGCCGACGGGAAGGTCCGTCTCTCCGAGTACGAAAAGGGTGTTGCCTTCGACATATAAAGCAGAAACGCGGCCTTTCTCTCCGAAAAACCGTCCTTGCAAGACGGCAGAAACGCCGTCTGCGGCGATCTCCGCGTCTTCCGCGCGAAGTCCGAGCAGGACTTCCTTTCCGATATAATTCTCTCCGATCAAACGCGAGCTGTCGAAGGGAAAAAGAACGTCGAAGACTTTTATCCCTTCTTTTGAGAGCGTGGCGGGAAGTAAAGCGGCATTCTCGGAAAAAGTCAGAAAAGCCGAAGCGCAAGCCGGTTTCTCGCGAAGCTCGGCGACGCTGCCTTTTTGTAAAAGATAGCCACAATTCAGATATAAAACCTCTTCGGAAAGGAATGCGGCTTCCGCAGCGGAATCCGTGGCGTACACCACGATCCCCCTTTCTGCGAAAAGAGGCATAAAGCGATAAAAGGCTTCGCGGCGGGTTTCAAGATCCAAGGGCGCGAAGACATTGTCGATGAAGGTGACGTGGGCGCGGCGGAGATAAGCGCGGCAAAGCGCAAGCGCCGTCTTATGCCACGCATTAAGCTTATAGACCTGTGCGTCGATCATAACGTCGAGGTCAAATAATGCCGCGGCTTTAAGCACCATCTCGGCTCTCGCCTCCTTCGGCACCTTGCGAAGCTTCAAGGGATATTCGAGGTTATAACGCACGGAGCGACGCTCGAAAAGCGCAAGATCGTCAAAGACCATCGCGAAATCTCTCTCTTTTAGAGAGAGGAATCCGATATCCTCCCCGTCCGAGAGTATCTCACCTTTGCTCTCGATGACGCCGGCAAGACCTTTTAAAAGCGTGGTTTTACCGCTCTTTTCACCAGCAAAGATAACGTTAAAGCCGTCGGAAAAATCCGCGGAAAAGCCGCGAATGACATCATCATATCCGAAATATCCGACAGTAACGTCTCGACAGGTTAATTTACTCATTAAGTAAATTATAGCCCCGAACATAGCTTTTAGTCAAACAGAACAACCGATTCCGTTTTCAGAAAAAAAAATCGGCGCGCGTAAGCTTTATCCGCTTTTCGCGCGCCGAACCGATTTTCAAGCAATGCTCTATTCTTCTTTTTCTTTATTCTCATTTTTCACAGAGGGCGCTCGTTGCTGTTTCAAGAAGGTTACGAAGGACTTCGAAGAGAACAAGATCACGCCCACAATGATACAAATCAAGAGATCAGGGAAAACATAAACCATATTGTAAGTCAAGCTGTAAAGCGGAACAGGTGTCCCTTCCGGCGCAAATGCGCCAAAAGCGAATATTCCGGAAAGAAAATGCACGAGGAATCTGGAAACGCCCGCCAAAAGCGCTCCGCACACGAATTGCAAGCGCGGCGACTTTTCAAACACTTTCAAAACGGCAAAAAGACCTGCGAGCCCTATGCAGGCAAATGCTGCCGGATAATCCAATACAAACTGCGCGGGATGGAGAATGTAAACGTCTTGAAAGGACTGCATAATTCCGTAGATCATTCCTACGAACATGCCTTTTTTCACCCCGAAGATATAAGCATAGATCATAATAGGCAACAAGGACGCGATCGTGATGGATCCGCCTTGCGGCATTTTGACGATACGAAGGAAAGAAAGAGCAAAACTCAATGCGACGCAAACCGCGCCATGAGCGATGGACTTCGTCGTAAATCCGCTTTTATCTCCGCGTCCGAAGAAAAGCGCGCTGAAAACGAGGAGCCCTATCACGAAAACCGCGATGAGATACAAACCCATAGGCTTAACGTCGTCATTTGTGATCCAATTCGCCTCCGCAGCAGCGCCGCTGGCAAAATGAACGCCGATGCAAACGAGAACGGCGATGAGCGCCGCACCCACCATTACGCCGGATATAATAAACGTGCTCTTCTGTCTCCGAAAAGTCAAAAGAATCGCAGAGAACGCAATGGCGAAGATCAAAGCCAAAATAGGATAAAACAAAAGTGACACGATTCCGTCGTCCATAAAAGAAAAAACAAGCAAGGTCACGATGATCGTCGCCGCGTATCCGATCCAACCGATCAACAATCCTTTTTTCAGACGCTCCCAAAGCGGATTCTTGCGGAGAATAAAATAAGAAATGATCGATCCGATCACAAGAGCGATCGTAAGCCAAATAAAGACCGATCGAACCGCATTATGGGGTGTATCGAAAAGAATGGGATACCATTTCGGACTGTCGGCGCAAAGCGTAAAGAAACTCATAAAAAAACCTCCCGAATTCTCGGGAGGTGAAAATGCTTATACAGTACTTCCATGCCGAGAATTACCTCATCATGTTCAAAGGGTATGATCTCAGCCCTTACGGGCACCCCTATTCCGTTTTGTTCGTCTGCATTATAATGCTGCGAGACGAACAAGTCAAGCGTTTTATTCTTATTTTACGATATAGCGATCGGTCTTAGCTTTTGCGCCGTCGAGCTCCGCTTTCTTCGCCTCATATCCCTTCCTGCCGAACATCGCGTAAGTGGCGTTCTTGCCCTCTTCCACGCCCGGCTGATTGAAGGTGTCGATATTCAGCATCGCGCCGACGAAAGCCGTCTCCATCATGAAGAGCATAAGGAGCTGACCGAGGGTGTAAGCATTCACTTCGGGCACAATGATCGTGCGATTCAGCCTCTTTTTCTTTTGGAGGGCGTACTCCGTCGCTTTGCGTTCGGTATTGAGCAAAGTGCCCATCGTATTCCCGCAGAGGAAATTCACGTCCGGGAAGTCTTTAAGCCCCTCGGGGATCAACACTTCCGTGCGGAACTTATCCACGGCGATGAAGGTGATGACTTTATCGAAAGGGCCTTCGGTGTAAAGCTGGATCTGGCTGTGTTGATCCGTGACGCCGAGCGCTTTGACGGGGGTCTGCCCCGCATACACGGGGTTTCCTTCCTTATCCACCGCCTTGCCGAGACTCTCGCCCCAAAGCTGGCAATACCAATCCGCGATGTACTTCAAGCTATCCGCATAAGGCATCATCACGGAGATATTCTTGCCTTTCTTCATCGCGATGTATTGGAGAGCAGCCGCCATAAGGGGCATATTGTTATAAAGACTTGCCTTCTTGCCTTTCTTCACCATATCGCCCGCACCGGCAAGCATAAGCTTGATATCGATGCCGAGGACCGCCGCGGGGAGAAGCCCGACGGGACAGAGCTCGGAGAATCTTCCGCCGACGCCCGAGGGAATATAAAAGGTCTTGAACCCTTCTTTCTGCGCAAGCTTAATGAGATTTCCTTTCACGTGATCGGTGGTGGCGATGACGTGGGAAGCATAATCCGCGCCGAGTGCCTTCTTCAAGATGTCCGTAATGACGAGATATTGGCTCATCGTCTCGCTCGTCGCGCCGCTCTTCGTGATGACATTAAACATCGTGGTCTTCACGTCGATAATGTCGAGAAGCGCCGCCATACGCTCGGGATCCACATTGTCCTCCACGTAAAACTTCGGTCCTTTCCTCTTTTTCGGGGAAAGCTCGTTGTAATGCAAGTGACAAAGCGCCTGAAAGACGGCGATGGGGCCGAGCGCGCTTCCGCCGATGCCGAGCACGACGAAGGTCTTAAACTCTTTACGGACCTTTTTCGCGGTTTGGATGATATCCTCAACAATCTCTTTTTGTCCGAACGGGAGATCCATCCAGCCCTGCCAGCCTTCGCTCCCCTGTTCGATGACGCTCTTGAAAGCGCTTTTCACCGTGGCGGAGACGGCGGAGATATCCTTCTCCGAGATGCCCTCCTCCGCGCCGATGTAGTCACTCATCATATTATTGAAATCGAAAAGGATCTGATTCTCTTTCTTATTGATTTTAGCCATTTTCCTATGTAGCTCCTTCTTAATATTCGGGCTGGATAAGACCGATCGTCTTATCATAACGCCTGTAAACGATATTTACCTTCCCGGATTCGGGATTTAAATACACGAAGAACTTATTTTCGAGAAGATCCATCTGCTCGATCGCCTCTTCCACGCTCATGGGTTGGAGCTCGAATTTCTTGGTTTTCACGATGGAGGGAACTTCCGCCTCCTGCGTATCGTTGAGCTCGATCGCCTCCGCCTCCGCTACTTGGAAATTAAAGACGCTGTCCTTGAATTTCTTCGTGAGTCTCGTCCTGTGCTTTCTGATCTGACGATCGATCTTGGGGACGACCACGTCGATATTGTTATACATATTATCGCTTGTCTCTTCACTGCGGATCACCACACCGTCCACGATGATCGTGATCTCCAAAGTAAATCTTCCTTTATGCTCCTCTTTACAGACGACCCTTGCGGTGACGTCGTCGGAGAAGAAACGATCAAGTCTCTCGGCTTTTCTGCGGATGATATCATCCAATCTGTCGCTTACGGTATAATTCTTCCCTACAATGTCAATGCGCATATTCTTTGCCTCCTTAGGATGTATTTATATAAACGCTTTTACCGCGCCTATACCGTGTTATTTGCTCTCACGGGTAAAGGTGAGAGCGTCTCCGTCCGTATGATCCACGACGACGCGATCTCCGATCGAGATCTCTCCGCGGAGCAATTTCTCGGAGAGGGCGTCTTCAAGCAAACGCTCCACCGTACGACGAAGCGGACGCGCGCCGTATTCGACGTTCGTTCCCTTTTCTATTATAAATTTTTTCGCCGCTTCCGTCAATACTATCCCTATATTTTTAGCGTCCAAACGCTTCTGCAAAGAAGCGAGCATGATATTCGCGATCTCGGAGATATCTTCGGGCGTTAGACTATGGAAAACGATGATATCGTCAAGACGATTGATGAATTCGGGGCGCATGACCGCCTTTAAGGCGTCGATCTGCCTCTCCCTCTCGTCTTCATATTCGTCCACACTTCCGAACCCGAGCTTATTCGTGCGACGACCCGTGGACGCACCGATATTCGAGGTCAGAATGATAATGGTATTTTTGAAGCTGACCGTTCTGCCGTGGCTGTCCGTGAGTCTGCCGTCATCCAAGATTTGAAGGAGAATGTTGAAAACGTCCGGATGCGCCTTTTCGATCTCGTCGAAAAGCACGACGGAATAAGGCTTTCTACGGATCTTCTCGGTGAGCTGTCCGCCCTCGTCGTAGCCGACGTAACCCGGCGCGGAGCCCGTGAGCTTGGAGACCGAGGTCTTATCCATATATTCGCTCATATCCACACGTACGATATTATTCTCGTCGCCGAACATGGTCTCGGCGAGCGCTTTGCAGAGCTCCGTCTTTCCGACGCCCGTGGGACCCATAAAGATGAATGACCCGATGGGTCGCTTAGGATCTCCGAGGCCCGCTCTCGCACGGCGAATGGAACGAGACAAGGCGCTGATGGCCTCTCTCTGTCCGACCACTCTCTTCCCGAGCTCCTCTTCAAGGTGCATAAGTCGATCTGCCTCCGCTTCGGTGAGCTTCACGACGGGGACGCCCGTCCATTTGGAGACGATCTCCGCGATGTCTTGCTCCGAGATTTCGAGCTCGGAAGTGGAGACTTCGGAAGACCAATTCAGTTTGCTCTTCGAGAGCTTCATAATGAGGTCATCTTTATCTTTTTTCAGCTTGGAAGCGGTCTCG
>CAMOUZ010000044.1 GCA_946626795.1 uncultured Clostridia bacterium | reverse complement strand
TGAATTTCTGCCACCAAGCTTTCTTGATATTATTTTTGAGCTCCACGCCGAGAGGACCGTAGTCCCAAGTATTCGCAAGACCGCCGTAGATCTCGCTGCCCGGATATACGAATCCGCGGCCTTTCGCCAGCGCCGTGAGCTTATCCATAGTGAGTTTCGTAGCCATAGAAGTCTACCTCCGTTTTTGTCTAAAAAAATAATAACCAATCCCATATAAAATGTCAAGCATAGGAGAGTAGCAAAACGAAAAATCGATGCGTATGATGAAGTAGAACCAAATACTTTTGGAAATACACGGAGGTACATAGTATGAACAATTTCTGTAACAACGACTGTTTATGGCTCTTGCTCCTGCTCTTCTGCTGCGGCGGCTGCGGGAATAAGTGCGGCGGGTGCAATATCGACACCATCATCATCCTCTACCTGCTTTTCTGCTGCGGCGGCTGCGGCTGTGGCTGCAAAGACGCTCCGAACTACGGCTTCGGCTGCAAGTAAGAAGCGAAAGAAATGCCCTGCGCTCGCAGGGCATTTCTTATTCATCAAAGCAGTTTAAATTAAGGCGTGATTTTTTATATTTAACATATAATTCAATTCGGATTGCAGAATGAAACTTTCTTTTATCTCGGCGAGCGCAGAGAAGCGTGCAAATGCAAGGCTCGGCGAGGCCTTTCTATACAGAAAAAAATATAAGGTGTCGGCGAAGAGTGCTGCAAATACGAGCCACTAATTCAATTCAGATTGCAGAATGGCATTTTCTTTTATTTCGGCGAGCGTGGAGAAGGGTTGCAGATACGAGCGCTCTCCGAGGAGGCGGACCTGAGCGTACTTTCCGTACGTGATGCCCGACGAGCGAGGAAGTTAGCGACGTAGATGCGCCCTTAAACAAGCTCGCCCATTAAGCGCGCGCGTACCGTATCATCTATCTCGTAATTCTCTCCCGGCATCGTATTCCAATGCCCCTTCGCATCCTTACTGACGATATGATAGGTCTTATTCTTCTCGATGTCGATGATCTTTTTAAACTTACCGACAAGTTTCTTTATGGTTTCCACCTCTTCGGGATGAACCTCATACACCGCATACATTTTCTCATTGAAGCGCACGTTTAATCCGTCCGCCTGATATGTGCTCTCATTGAAATTCGGATTCATGTCCTGCCAAATGCCGATGACCAAGAAGGAGAAATTCAGCCATGTTTCGCCGTCTTTATCCACATAGAAATTCCCTTCGTCGGACATCTTGAAGGCTTCACGGATCACCGTGCTCAAAAAATCGCCGAAAGACTGCACCAAAAGTTGCACCGTCTCATCATCCTTCTGCGGAAGGATATTCATCTGCACTTCATCGAGCTTCTTCCAATTATAAACGTAATTTTCACCTTCAAACTCAAAGAATCCGAAGTTTACCGCATTTGTATTTTTATTCTTGGAAAAGCTATCCACGACTGCGTCGAAATTCCCGCAAGCGATCACCACGGGCGCGATGGTATGGCTGAAAATGCAGTTCTTTACTTTCGCGCTGGCGCGGCAATAATCGGACTCTTGCAAGACGATGGCGGAAGCGGCGTTATTGCGTAAGATACAGCCGTCCACGAAGACATCCCCGATCGCGATATTGATATGGCTATACGCATATTGGAAGAGACAGCCTTTCACCGTGAGGCTTATATGATAGGAAGGATCGGGATAATTTCCGATCAGGCTGATCGCGCCGCCGCCCGAATGGCTGAGAGCCTCGAAAGTCTCCTTGGAATCCTCCGTGGTGGGTTGCGTCGCTTGCATATTCAGGTTCGTGACGGTTAGGTCGAGAGAGGCGGGCATCGTTTGGAAAGAAGAGAAGTCCCAAAGGAGGAGCATCTCGTCAAACTCCACAGACTCCATAAAGAACTGCCCGTCGAGCTTATTGCCATTGCCGTAAAGAGGCACCGTGATATTCTTCAAGGCAGTGCCGCCGTCGGATTTCGAGGGGTAATAAATGTCGGTATGTAAGATGACGCCTTTGGTGCTCTCATTCGCAAGGACGTTTTTAAGATCCCAATACGGAGCGAAGGAGGGCTTCTCCCCTTTCGAGGCGTCGAAATGCGCCTTGGGAATGCCAACGCCCACGTTTACGCCGTTCACGAGATTAAAGGTGTAGCTCCTTCTTACAGGAAGTCCGTCTTGATTATACGCCGTGGCGGTGATGGTGCAGGACTCGCCGTCCACGTCATCCGCGAAGGTCACGACCCCCTCACTATCCACCGTGGCGACGTCTTTATTCGTGCTGTCGAAAGTGTAAGACTCGATGCCGACGTCTTCGGGATAGGAACGTACGGTGAGCGCATAACGCTTGGTGTAAGTCCCATTGATATAAGAGACGTTTCCGAAGACACGCTCTTGCATGAGACCCACTTTATCCATATACTCCGTCTCAGAGAGGCGGAAATCATCCACCGTGCTCGTCACGTGGACGGTGATCCGCTGGGAGGCATATTCCTCCGCTTCCGCATAGATTTCCGCCTCGCCGCTTCCCTTTGCATAGATCCTGCCCTGCACGACGTCCGCTACATCGGTATTCGTGCTCATCCAGCGAATGGCGGGCGAAGCGCCGTCCAAAGCCACCGCGCGAAGCTCGACGTTAGACGTGCCGAGAGAGAGGAAATTCGAGAGCGCGCCGCTCTTTAAAGCAAAGATGTTTTCGATGACGATAGTCTTCTCGGACGCCACTTTCACGACCGTCAAGGTCTCCTCGCGATCTCCTTTCTTCACCTTCACTTGCAAGGATCCGAAGACAGGCGTATGCGAAAGATCCAAAACGTCCCCGCCTTCCGCCGTCGCTTCCTCGTCGGCGAGACAGCCGCATTCGGAGACCGAGACGGAAGACGATGTCGTATAAAGCACGGACTCACGCAAAAGCGCGCTACCCGAAACGCGCACGTTGACCTGATTCGAGACCGTCTTACCCGAAGCCGTCACCGTCGCGGAGACAACGGCGTTTCCTTCCGAAAGCGCCTGCACGACGCCGTTATTATCCACTTTCACGACGCTCTCATCCGAGCTCGACCATTCTACTTTCTCCGCGCGAACACTGACCGCGGGCTTCACGGAAGCAAGGAGGTTCTTGATCTCGTATCTCCGCAAAGCGAGCTCGGAGAAGGTCTCGCCTTCATAGTCTCCGATCAAAAGATAGCCGGGGACTTTGCCCGTCACATAGAAGGTGACGCGCGCATTCACGGAAGTATTCTTCTTGGAGGTGCAGGTGATGTCCACGCTGCCGTAATCGAGAAACTCTACTTCGGCGGCGTCTTTTCGATTCTTCGAAGGAGTGACCTTCGCGATCTTCGGATCGGAAGATTCCCAAGCGATCTCATCCGTCGCGATCCCGGGGAAAACATCGCAAATCAACGTATATTTCCGCAAAGTATTTTGCTCTTCGAGAATGATCTCCTCACTCATCACCTCTTCACCGCTGTGTTTCAGCCGAATGGACTCCGCGGGAATATCCACGAAGGCGGACGCGATGAGAAGTCCACTCGCACTGATCGTGAGAATGACCAATATCGGGATGAGCAGTAATATCGCTATCATTATCTTTTTCATATCGCTCTATATCTTCTTACGGCCGATCTCCTCCCTTTCGAGGGGTGCGACGCCGTTTTCTCCTTTGATTTATCGTTGCGCCCTGCGGCGTCGGATCATCTCTGCGAGATCCTCTCGTATCTTGCGTCGAGGCCGATCATCAGCCAGAGCACCGATCCTACGGCAAGCAGGAGCGAAACGCCGGCAAGGATAAGGAAAGTCATGACTTCTCCCCAAAGGAAGAGTCCCACCATACCGAAAAGTCCGTAAAGAATGGAGATGGCGAATCCGACAAAGAGCGTGATAAAGGTGGAGATATTTCCCACGCTGAGCTCTCCGTCTCCGCCCACGGCGAACTGCGGACGCGCCGTATCGAGACGCACGGCGAAGCAAGTCACCGCCACCGACACCATAAAGGCGATGCCGAAAGCGCCGAAGGCAAATTTCGCCGAAACCTGCTTCGTCGCCCAAATGAGGATCGCCGTCACAAGAATGGACGCCGTGGAGACCGCCATATACAAAGCAAGCTTGATGAGAACCTGCGTCCTGTATTTCACGGGAACGATCTTGGTCAAATAAAAATTATCCCCTTCGCGCGACACCGAAGAAGCAGCAAAAGAGAGGATGATCGTGCAGAAAGTCAACATGACCATCAAAGCGAGCGCGGGCACGATCGCCGCGCCGATGGAACGCTCGCCCATCGATGCGGCGAGGCGATTGCAATAAAAGACCATCACGGGCGCCGCCACCGCCATGCAGAGATATTGGAAAGAATAATTACTGCTGCGGAAGATGTCGAGGAACTCGCGACGGAAGACGGAAAGGGTGGGCTTACGGACCTTATTCTTGGTCACTTTCGTGAAGGTGGCGCCGCCGCCCTCAATATCGCGAAGAATGGTATTGAGATAATGCCTCTTATTCAGGAGCACCGCGCCGCCCGCGAAAACGAGCACGACCGCTATCGAGATGAGACTGCTCCCGAGGCGCCATTCGCCGATGAGCATATACGCGAAGAAATTCGCGGGATAGATATATTTCGCGGCTTGGCTGACGATGACCATCGTCTCCTTGCTGAAAAAGCTCATCGCCTCCTCTTTCATATAGTCCACAACGCCTTGAATGATATGCATATAGATCGCAAAGCCCGCCGCCACCATAATGACCGAGACGAGGAGAGAGAGCGTGAACATATTCTTGGTGCGCGAACTGATCTGCATGACGGGGATCGCAAGCAGATTCGACACCGCCAAAGGAAGCGCGCTGATGAAAACCATCACGACGGGCAGCAAGGCGTAATAAGCCCAATTCTGCTTGGTGACGATGCCGTAGATGACGAAGACGGGGAGCTCCACCACGACGGTAAAGATGACTTGCATCATCACGAGGACGGCGATCTTGGAAGCGAACACGGCGCCCGCCGAAACGGGGAAGCGCATCAAAAGCTCGTTGTCGCCGCTGCGGAAAAGATTTTTAATGACGGAGCTTATGCCGAACACCACGAGGATGAGCATCGAGAGGGCGATAAAGAGCACAAGGAACTCCTTGCTCATCTGATACATGTCAAACATCAAAACGAGCTGATTCACGCCGAAGATATAAAGGGCGTAAACGAGAAGCGCCAGCGCGGTGAAAAGCAATATTTTGAAAGCCGTCGCCACGGGTTTGGAAGCGCCGCGCGTCCCGAAACGCGCTTTGAGTTCGAGCTTGAAAAGAGTCTTGTATTCTTTCATGCCTGATTCTCCGCCATTGTATAGCTGCGGAAGACGCTTTCGAGCGACTCCCTCTTTCCTTCTTCATGCAGGTCGATCACGGCGCAAAGCTCGCCGTCATGGATGATCGCCACGCGGTCGCATAACTTGGAAACGAGATCGATATTGTGCGAAGAGAAGAAAACGGTATTCCCCTCCGCCGTATGTTTTTTCATCTCGTCGATGATGTCGAACATGGACTGCGGATCGAGACCCACCATCGGCTCGTCGAGCACCCAGAGCTTGGGATTATGGATGAGGGCGGCGATAATACAGATCTTCTGCTTCATTCCGTGCGAATAGCCCTTGATCTGACGATCGATCGCGAAAGAGATCTTGAACATTTTGAGGTATTTATTCAAGCGCTCTTCGCGCGCTTCGAGGGGCACGTCGTAAAGATCCGCGATGTAATTTACATATTCCCTGCCCGTCAGCTTCTCATAGACCGAGTGATTGTCGGGGACGTATCCGATATTCTTTTTCGCATTGATCGGGTCCTTCTTCATATCGTACCCGCATACGATGATCTCGCCGCTGTCATAGGGATGGATCCCCGTGATACATTTGATGGTCGTGGACTTTCCCGCGCCGTTCTGCCCGAGAAAACCGAAGATCTCTCCCTCTTTCAATTCCAAGGTAAGGTCATTGATCGAGTAACGCTTGCTATTGATATATTTCTTCTTTAAATTTCTGATCGTAAGCATATTTTATCCCTCGTCACGACGCAACGCGTCGCGCGTATTTCGTATCCTTTTCTTTTACGTCGTCCTTTACTGCCAAGAGACTTCGCCGTCTTTGCGGATATTTCCCCATCTGCCGTCTTTCTTCACCCTTCCGTAGCCCTCGCCCGTGAAGGCGGTCGCCGCATCATAGATGAAAGGAACTGTCTCTTTCCCGTCTTGATCGATATAGCCGCATTTCTCTCCGAGGGAGACATTCGCCCAACCCTCCGAGAAACTGCCCGCCGTGTCGTATTTATAAGGGATCACGAGCACGTTTTCGCGATTGATATATCCGAAAAGTCCGTTCATCTCCACCGCCGCCATATCCTCTTTGAAATTCAAAGCTTCGGTGTAAATGGGCGGAATGACTTCCTTTCCGTTCTCGTCCTTGAATCCCCACTTACCCGCGCGCTGGAACTTCGTAAAACGGTCCTTCTCCGGCTCAATACGCGGGGAATGCACGAGCTTCTCGCGCGGGAAAATACGCGAGAAATCCACGGAGGCGTTTCCGCTCTCCTTTTTGCCCTTGTTTTGCTGTTCTTTGCCTTTATTCTGACGATCGCGCGGCGTCTCGTTCCTCTCTCTCTGCTCGCGCGGTTCACGCTGTTCGCGTCCTTCGCGAGGGGGCTCTCCGCCCTGTTTCCGCGGCTCTTGTCCTTTCTTCTCCGCCTTCGCTTGCGGCTGAGCCGTGCGCGCGGGCTTCTCTCCTTTCTTTTGCTCCTGCGGAGGCCGGTCTTTCGGCGCCTCCTCGGGGCGGAAATCCACTTTGAGCGGAGCGATCGCATTCGTCACTTCAAAGAGCTTCTTTTTATTGAAGTTCTGGACTTTATACATATCGTTTTTGCGGCGTTTCACGATGTCGCCCACGGTATGTATGCCGCCCTTTTTCAAGATTTCGAGCGTCTCCACGGACAGATTCAGCCCGTCCACGGACATCTGCAAAAGGTCTTCGCCATACGGCGGCTTATAATCGGAAGCGGCTTGTTGCGGCTTCTTATGCCAATGCCTGTTATTTCTACCCATATTTACTCCTTATACACGATCTTTCTTCTCTTGCCGGCGCGTAAGATCAAAAAGACGATGATACTCGCCGTCACCGCGACTACGGACAGCACGATCGCAAGAGTCTGTCCCGCGGAAAGTCCTCCTTCGCCGAGATATTGCGACTCAACGTAGCAAACCTTCCCGTCATAGAGGACCTGTATAAATTCTTTTTCTTCGCTCAAAGGCTCCAAGGCGTCGATCTCCGTGCCGTCCGCAAGACGAGCCACTTCTTCGCTCTCGACGCTCGCATTCTCGTAAAGAACGACCATCTTGCCGAGCTTCTCCGCCTTGATCTTGACTTTATAACGCTCGATAGGAACGGGCTCCTCGTCCACTGTCACGATGTCCGAGATCAGAACGTATCCCACGAGACCCTCATAACGCACACGATAGAATCCCCAAACGTCCTTCCCGTCTTCATCCACCGCCACGTAAGACAAAACGTCAAAGACGTCTTCCTTCATTAAAGAAGAGAAAAGCGGCTCCGCATCCCGTGCAAGATCGATTTTGGAGGGATAAGCATAGATGGTCACGCCGATCTTCGTATGCAGGCAACGCGCCTTCGCAAAAGGCGCGGGAGCGCTCTCGTAAACGCGCACGTCCGCGGCGGGCACATATGCGACGCCCGTCTCTGTTTCGACGCGATAATAGACGTTGTCGGCGTAAGTCACTTCGTCATAACAAAGGAGCTTCGCGCCGCGCGCGATGTAAGAAACGTCCTCGAAATTATCCGGAGCGACATAAGCGATGGTGGAAGAAGCTTCCACGACACAGACGAAAAGGCTCTCCGCCGAGGGAGTCTCATTGCGGACGAAATCACTGTCCTCGCCCGTTACCACGTCGAAAATCTCCTTGCCGAAAGAGATCACGTTATGATCCGCAAGGAGATAAAGCGTGCCGTCGCCGTCGATGGAGATATCCGCATATTTCGAGAAATCATTTCCGATAAAGAAGGAAGTGGGACTGTAATAGCCGTTCACCGTGCGGAGATACCTGACGATCTCCCTCGAAGCGGTCAAAAGATAAAGGTTCCCGCGATAATCCACCGCGAAATCAAGGACTGTCTGCGTGGGATCGGGCGACCCCGCGAGAGGATCCCCGGTCGGCGTGTAGGCATAGACATTATTCCCGACGAGGGCGTATATGACCTTCCCGCCGATGCCGATATTCAGTCTGTCGATCACAGCATCCACCGAGCGAAGCAGGGAGAAAGCGCTCTCCCCCGCCCGCTTGACATAGATCTTTGCGCCCGCAGCGACATAAACGGACTCATCCGAGCCCACCGCTACGTAATGCGCCGCCTCGCCGAAGATATATTCCCCTTCAAGGGTCTCGGCCGCGCCATATTCATAAAGCACGCCTTGATCCACAAGGTACGCGCGTTCGCCCGAGAGGGCGATGTCCGTCGGAGCGGAAATCCGGTGCCCGTCCAAGGCGCCGACTCTCCCCGTCATAAAAAGGGAAGCGCGCATTTGTCCGTCCACGACGGCGATGCGGCCGCCCTTCACGCTGAGCGCGACGGGATCGGTGAGCCTGCCGAGATCTTTGCCGTAGGAGCCGATGTAACGCCTAAACTCACCCGACTCGGCGTGGAAGACTTTGACCGCGCGATAGGAAGCGTCCGTCACATAGACGAGATCGCCCGCGAGCGAAACGTCCGTCGCGGAGGTCAACTTGCGGTCTCCGTCCCCCGTTTCGAGGAAAGAAAGAGGGGCGTCCCCTTTGAAAACGCCGTCCGCGGCGAAATAATAGATCACGCCTTTATGTACGGTGAAATTCTTCTCCGTATTGGACAAATGGGCGGGGGCTTTCGCCACGAGGTCGAAAGTTTCGCCGTTTTTCTTCACGATATTGC
>CAMOUZ010000043.1 GCA_946626795.1 uncultured Clostridia bacterium | reverse complement strand
TACGCCGCCTCTTCTTCCTCGCCCTCCTCTTCTTCCTCCTGCATGCCCTCTACAAGCTCTTCCTCTTTGGCGGCGTCCCCGAGGGTCTCCATAAGATCGATGATCTTACGGGACGCATTCCTCTTTTCCTCCAAAGCGGAAAGCACCCATTTATCCGACTCGCCGCCGACATAAACGAAAAGATCCGCCTGCGAGATCTTTATTTTATCGTCCAGCGTGGGCGCATAACTATGCAGATCGATATTATTGTCGAGAAGCAAGGTGGGCTTCACCTCGTCCGCCCGCTCGCCCAGCACATTCATCACCCAATCGTATTCGGGGAAGATGGTGACGACGATCTTTAATCCCCCGTCATCCGTCACGCCGCATCCCGCAAAGGCGCAAAGCGGGATACAAAGCATAACGATCAATATCATCAAAGCGATTCCTTTTTTCATAAAACTCAAAACCTCCGTGCATTTCGCGCGTCTCCGCGCTCCGAAAAAGACAAAATTCCCGCTTGCAAAGAGGCGTCAATCGGACATTTTCACTTTCAGACGGACAAGCGTGACGGGATCCTCCGCGTCGCGCTCGGAAAGGTCTTCCGCGCTTTTCATCCGTCTGCGGATCACGAAAAAGAGGGAAGGTAGGACCGCCACGCCGAGGAAACAAGACAAAACGGCGATCACCTTACAAACGGGGCAATCCTCCCCGTGACAGTCGTGCATGCTCTCCAACGCTTGATAACCGATGGAGAAGATCAAAGAAAGGATCAAGAGCAAAAGTAAAAGTCGGAAGGCTCTTTTCATTTCGAAGCGCCTCCTCGACAAGCCTTGCAGACGCCGTAAAGCATACACTCCCCTTTCCTGAGAGAAAAGCCCTCTTCCGCGGCGAGCGCGCGCTCGAGACGAGACGTGACGGAGGATGAGACGTGCTCCGTCCTGCCGCATTTCACGCAAGAGATATGGATCTTGCCCGCACAGGTATGACTGCCCGCATAGCGATAACCGAAAGCGCGATCCCCCGCGAGGCTCACGCGGACGACCTTCCCCTCCTTTTCAAGGGCGGCGAGATTCCGATACACGGCGCTCTTACTGACGGAGAGACAAAGAGCGGCGGCGATCTCCTGCGCCGTCACGCATTCATCTTTCCTGCTCTCCAGATACTCCGAAATGATCCGTCTTTGTTCTGTAAAATACTTCTGCATATCGCTCCAATTTGCGACTCATTCGCAAATCAAGAACAGTATAGCATCGCGTGTCGCGGGTGTCAAGCGGATCAAACGGGAAAAAGAAAAAGAGGACGGCATCGCGTCTTTACGTGCTGTCGCCCTCCTTCAAAATACATCTTTTACTTCACGACGCCGCCTTTTATGAATTCATTCAAAAGAGAGGTCTCGGGAATGGTCAGATTCGGAATGTCCGCCACTTCTTTCAAAACTTCGCGGATATTGTCCGTCCATTTATTCGGATATTTATCAAGGGCATTTCCGAGACAACGCTTATAGACGAGAAGCTCATAATCATAGACGCTATCCACGGTAAAGCTCGCTTGATGAACGAAAGGATAGATGTACGTGCGCTCCGCATTGAGCACTTCTTCCCATTGCGTGAGGGTGTCGGAAAGAGAATAGCCGCGCGAATAATAGTCACGCAAAATGCGGCGCAGAAGTCTGAGCTCGACGGGCGCTATATGCCTGCCGCTCGGCAGAAGAAAATCCCTTCGCGGAGAAATATAGATGCCGCAAACAGCGCTGTCGTCGATCTTGTATTTTCCGAGAAGGACGGGATTTAAGGCGTGGATCCCTTCCACGACGGTGATGTCCTGTGCCTCCGCTTCAAGCTCACGGGTGACGCCGCTGCGCGTGCCGGAGACAAAGTCATAAGAAGGAATGACCACCTTCTTTCCTTCGAGGATGCTCTCCAAAGTATAGGTGAGCAATTTTACGTCCATCGCCGCGAGAGAATCGAAGTCCAGAACGCCGGAAGGAAGCCGCGAAAGCCGATCTCTGTCAATGAAGAAATCATCGGTGGAGACGCGATGGACCTTCACGCCCTTGAACTCCAAACGATCCGAAAGCAGATTCGCAAATGTGGTCTTTCCGCTCGCGGAAGGCCCCGCGATCATAATCATCCTGACCGACCTTTCCTGAAAGATCTTATCCGCGATGCGAATGACCTGCGAATCGAAATTCTGCTCGCTGTTATAGATCAACGAAGACAAACGATGTTGCGCCAAATATTCCATATCTTTCCAAACGATCATACTTTCACCTCGCGTGTATTGTATCACTTTCGCAAGGGGAAAATCAATATGCGTTTATAAGAATATATGCATAAAAGCGCGAGAAAGACCCGAAAAAGACCGCCTGCCGCCCCTTCTTCCCAAAGGGAGGCAGAGAGCCGTTGACAGCGCGGGACGGGAGGCACTATAATGGAGACAGAATAAGAAAAGGAGCCTTTCTATGCCCGACATTTCCATCGAAACCATCCTCTCCAAAGTAGATCACACCGCCCTTTCCCGTAACGCGACGAAGGAGGACATTGTCCGCCTCGTCCGAGAAGCGAATGCCGTCCGAGCGGCGAGCGTCTGCGTGCCGCCCTGCTATGTCACCCTCGCGAAAAGCCTTGTGAAAGGCGGCGTGAAAGTCTGCACGGTCATCGGATTTCCGAATGGCTACAATACGACGGCGGTGAAAGCCTACGAAACCGCGGAAGCCGTCAAAGAGGGGGCGGACGAGATCGATATGGTGATCAATAATAACCTCGTGAAGAACGGAGATTGGGACGCCGTTCGAGAGGAGATATGCGCGGTCAAAGCCGCCGCTTCGGGGCGCATCCTGAAAGTCATCGTGGAAGCCTGCCTCCTGACGGAGGAAGAGAAAATCAAGATCTGCCGCGTGGTCACGGAAGCGGGCGCGGACTTCATCAAGACGAGCACGGGCTTCGAGAAAGGAGGCGCCACGCTCGAAGATGTCCGCCTCTTCCGAGAGAACGTGGGCGCGGAGGTCAAAGTGAAAGCCGCGGGCGGCATCCGCTCGGTGGAGAGCGCGAAAGCATTCCTCGAAGCGGGCGCGGACAGGATCGGCGCAAGCGCAGTTATCAAGGAGCACCTGAAAAAATGAAACTCGTCGTACAAAGAGTGAGCGGCGCAACGCTCAAAGTGGAAGGACAGCTGATCTCCGAGATCGGAAAAGGTCTCGCCGTGTACGTGGGCATCGCCGCGGGCGACACCGAGAAGCAGATGGAGTATTACGCCGAAAAGCTCGTAAAACTCCGCATTTTCGAGGACGAGAACGGCAAGATGAATCTCTCCGTGAAAGACATCGGCGGCGAGATCCTCTCCATCTCCCAATTCACGCTCCTCGCGGACGTATCGCACGGAAATCGCCCCGGATTCTCGGGCGCGGAACGCCCCGAAAGAGCAAACGAACTCTATGAATACTTCTCGGCGAAAGTGGCGGCGCTCGGGGTGCCTGTGAAGAAGGGTGTCTTCGGCGCGGATATGAAAATATCCCAACTTAATGACGGTCCCGTCACCATTATTTACGACAGCATATAGCAACGCATATACTTCGCTAACTACCTGCGTCGTCGGGCGTCACGTACAAGAAGTACGCTCAGACCCTCCTCCTCGGAGAGCGCTCGTCTCTGCATTACTCTCTGCTGTCGCATTTCATTTTCGAGCCTTGCATCTACCCTTTTATCTGCTTTCGTAAGTTTTAAGAGATATTTTGATTTGCGCGGTTTTGACCCAACCACACTCATTTTCCATTCCGCTATTGATCCATCTTTGCTGCATAAAAGCTCTCTTTGCATTGCAACTTGACACTTTTACGGTTTTATGCGATAATTAAATTGCGGACAACCGAATATTCTCCGATAGGGGGTGAACTTTGTAAAAGTGCACTCTCATTTCCCCTATTGGAGCAGGTTGTCCGCAAATAATCTGTGAGGTGCATTTTTGGGTGCGTCTTACGAGGCGCACTTTTTTTATCGGGGGAAATGATTATGAAGAAAGCCATTTGGATCATCATGAGCGCCGTCATTTTGGCGACGCTTTGCTGTATTGCGTTTGCTTGCGACAATCCATCCATAAAGCCGGACGAAAAAGAAGAGCCATCGCTTAACTTCGATATGGTATATGCTTTGGCGGAAGAGGCAGGTTATCAAGGCACCTTGGAAGAGCTCATTGAGGCATTCAAAGGAGAAAGCGCTTATCAAATCGCCGTAGCGAATGGATATCAAGGCACGCAAACGGAATGGCTCGCCGCCCTGCAAGGTGCGGCAGGCAAAGACGGCATCTCCCCTACGATCGGCGAGAACGGTCATTGGTTTATCGGGACGAAAGATACAGGCGTTATAGCCGAAGGTAAAGACGGTTCTACGCCGACGATAGAGATCGACGCAAACGGGTATTGGGTCATCAATGGTAAGACCCTTGGCATAAAGGCAATGGGAGAAAATGGAAAAGACAGCGTATTGAGCGTCGACGAAGACGGATATATCCTCGTCAACGGAGAAAAAACCGACACTTGCATTTATATCGAAAAACACACGCACACCTATGGGGATTGGTTCTTCGTAAAAGAGAATTGTCTTGAAGCAGGTTTTCGTGTGAAAGCTTGTACTATATGCGGGAACACCGTTGGCGAATATTTAGCGCCGATCGGCCATTCCGAAAAAGAGATCGATCCCGTCGATCCCGCTTGCACCGAACCCGGGCATACTAAGATCGTCGTCTGCGAAAGGTGCGGCGAAGTGCTCGACGAGGGAGAAGAGATCCCTTCGCTCGGTCATCAATGGGGCAAAGATAGCACTTGCATCCGATGCGGAGAAACCAAACCTCTTAAAATCGGTTTGATCTGTTTGCATGATGCAGAGTCTTCTTACGACGCCGATTTCATCAACGCGATTTTGGAAGTAAAGGATACCTTGGGACTTGATGACGATCAAGTCTGCATACTTACAGGAATTTCGGAAAGCGAGGAATGCATCTCGGCAGCGGAATATCTCGTCGCGATAGGTTGCAATATCATATTCGCGAACTCTTACGGTCATGAGCAATTCTTGCTTTATGTCGCAAAAAACAACCCCGACGTGCAGTTCTGTCACGCAACGGGCACAAGAGCGCGCACTGAGGGGCTCCCTAATTTCCACAATGTCTATGCCTCCATTTATGAAGGACGCTATCTCACCGGCATAGCCGTAGGACAGGTCCTAAACTGGATGATTTCGTTCGGATACATTACGGCAGATCAGGCAAAGATCGGCTTCGTCGGCGCATATACTTATGGTGAAGTGATCTCGGCTTATAGCGCTTTTTATCTGGGCGCAAAGAGCGTCTGTCCTTCCGTCACGATGGAAGTATCATTTACGGGTTCTTGGTTTGATTTCACCGCAGAAAAAGCGGCTGCCGAGAATTTGATCTCTCGCGGGTGCCTTTTCATCAGCCAAACTTCCCCTTCCGAAGGAGCACTCTTCGCTTGCCAAGAAACTCACACCTTAAATGTCCCTTATAATTATCACGACACATCCGATGCCGCATTGATCAGTTGTTGGATCAATTGGACGCCTTATTTCAAATACTTGATTGAGACGATGCAGAGCGGCGGCGAGATCGCAACGGATTTCGTGGGCACACTTACGGATGGCTCCGTGGAGGTCTCCGAAATTTTAATAGAATCATACAGCCCCATTGTGTCAAATGCATCATTGGCACAAGCAAAAGAAGGATTGTTGAACGGCACGATCAAAGTCTTTGACACTTCCACCTTCACCGTAAACGGCGAAACATTGACAAGCTACATCGCCGACGTGGATGATGATGGAACTTATACGCCCGATACAGAGATCATCAAAACCAACGCTGTGACAGGCATCACTTACATTGCAGAGTCCGAATTCCGTTCTGCGCCGAGTTTCATGGCAGAAATTGATGGCATTACGCTCTTAAATCGAGCCTATTAAATCATTTTACACAAAAAGAGGACGTCGTATTACGCGACGTCCCCTTTTTTCTAAATCGATTATTTCAGCATCGCGTCGAGGTCTGCTTCGATGGCGGCGCGGTCCATATCTTTGCCGATGAAAACGAGCTTGATCATCCTATCGCCGAGCTTCTCATCCCATTCCGCGGCGATCTCGGGCGCCATCAAGAGGATGTCCTGCTGCTCCGCGGAGGAGAGGGACGCCACCCACGGTCCCGCATTCACGAGGCTCTTCTGGCTGCCCGCCTGCTCGAACATATACATATTCTCCGCGTCACGGGAGATCCAAACGACGCCTTTTGCGCGAATGACGGACTTCGGGTACTTATTATTCGCCCAATCGATGAAGGCACTCGTATTGAAGCGTTTCCTTCTCTTATACACGAAGGTGGAGATATTATATTCCAAGACCTCCCCTTCCGGCTCTTCCTCTTCTTCCAGCTCTTCGAGTCCCTTGATCCACGCGGCGGAACGAGACGCCGTCTCGAAATCAAAAGAATTCGTGCCGAGGATCTTATCGAGGGGCACGACGCCCTTCACGGCTTCGATGATCTCGGCTTCGGGTTGGAGAGCGCGGATCACCGCTTCCACTTCTTTGAGCTGTTCGGGGGTGACGAGGTCGGTCTTATTTACGATGATCTTCGTGCAGAATTCCACCTGTTGGATGATGAGATTCTCGATGTCATCCTCTTCGATCTCCTCTTTCATGAGCTCCTTGCCGTCCGAGAATTCCTCCGCGAGGCGCAGGGCGTCCACGACGGAGACGACGTTATCCAGCTTCACCGTCATATCGCAATTCTTCGTATTCTCGTGGATATACTCGATGGTCTGGACGATGGGCACGGGCTCGCAGATGCCGCTCGCTTCGATGAGGATATAATCGAACTTTCCGCTGACGACGAGCTCCCCGATCTGCTTGATGAGGTCCTCTTTCAACGTACAGCAAATGCAGCCGTTTTGGAGGGGCACGAGGCTATCGTCCTTCTCCTTCACGACGCCGCCCGCGGCAAGCAGGCTCGCGTCGATATTCACCTCGCCGATGTCATTCACGATGACGGCGACGTGATAGCCTTTCTGATTATTCAAAACATGGTTCAAGAGAGTGGTCTTGCCGGCGCCGAGATAGCCGGTGAGCAAGGTGATGGGCACGATCTTTTGTTGCATAACATTCTCCTTTTCGTTTTCACGATACGAGGCTCTCCCGCCTCGCTTCCTTATTATACCGCAAGTTTTCCCTTTTGTAAAACAAGATTATTCATCCGTGGCGAGACTCTCCCCGCTCTCCCCTTTCGCCTCCGCCTTGCGCAAAGCGGCGCGAAAAACGAAGAAGATCATCACGGCGTCCATAAAGAGATTTAAGATCCAGCTGATGGGATAAGAAAGCCACAATGTCTGCATCGTGCCCTTCGCGCGGAAGACCGTAAAGACCCAAATGATGCGATACACGCAGACGCAGAGAAAGGAAGCGATGGGCGGCAGGATGGCGTAATTCATCCCGCGCATACATCCGACCAGCACTTCCACGACGCCGCAGACGAAATAAAAAGGAAGGATATACATCATGCGGGACGCCGCCACCTCGATGACGGGCTCCTCGGGACTATACACCGCCGCCAAGCGGAAGCGCAGGAGCATAAAGAGGGCGCCGAGCGCGATGCCGAGCACGGCTTCGATCATACAGCAATCCCACATCACGCGTTTGATCCTTTTATACTTCCCCGCGCCGAAATTCTGCCCCGCGAAGGTGCTCGCCGTGCTCGCAACGGCATTCATCGACGTATAGATGAAAGCTTCGATGGCGATGCCCGTGGCGTTTCCCGCGATCGCCGCGGCGGAGAATGTATTCATCGCGGACTGAATGATGATATTCGCGACGGAGAAGAAAGAAGAAAGGATCCCCGAAGGGAGACCGATGCGCAGGATATGCAAGAGCTCTGCCTTATGAAAGCGGAGCTTTTTGAGGACGAGACGGAGCTCCCCTTTCTCGCGAAGAAGCGCGAGCACGACGAGAAAGGCGGAGACATACTGCGAAACGATGGTGGCGAGCGCCACGCCCGCAACGTCCATTTTCACGGGAACGACGAGGATCACATTCAAGACGACATTCACGATCCCCGCGACGGCGAGATAGATCAAGGGGCGGCGGGTATCCCCTTTGGCGCGAAGGAGCGCCGCGCCGAAATTATAGACGACATTCGCGGGCGCGCCGAAGAAATAAATGAAAAGATAAGTATACGCTTTATCGATAACCTCGCTATTCGCCTGCATCAGCAGGAGGAAATCCCGCGCGAAGACCGTGCCGATCACCATGATCACGACGCCGATGACGAGCGCAAGGAGCATCGCCGTATGGACGGTGCGCTCGCATTTCTCTTTATTTCCCTCTCCGAGCGCCTGCGCCATCACGACATTCGCGCCGAGTGAGACGCCGATCGCCACATTTACGAAGAGATTGATGAGGGAATTATTCGAGCTGACCGCCGCGAGAGAGACCACGCGGGTTGCGGAGAAATTCCCGATCACGATGAGGTCCACGGCGTTGAAAAGGAGCTGTAAGACCCCCGAGAGCGCTAGGGGCACGGCGAAAGCAAGGAGCTTCGGAAGAAGCTTCCCCGTCGTCATATCCATTCCCTTTGTCGCGCGAAGTGCATTCATACGAAAGTTATTGTAATAACTTTATCCCGCCACGTCAACTTGCCGAGCGTAAAACCTTGATTTTCTTCCGTAAAGCGTGCTACCATTATAGCCGACAAGAGGAGGGATTATGTACACCGTAATGCTGAAAAAAGGCGAAGAAAAACGCGCCTACAAACATCCTTGGGTCTATGCGAACGAAGTCAAAGAAGTGTCGGGCAAGGACGAACAAGGCTCCATCGCGAAAGTGGTGACCGCGGCGGGAAAGACCGTCGGTTACGGCTTCATCAATCACGCCTCTAAGATCCTCGTGCGCATCCTTTCGAGAGAAGAAGCCGCCTTTGACAAGGCTTTTTTCAAGGAAAGAATCCTCCGCGCGAAAGAGGCGAGGCTCGCCCTCGGCTATGAGGACAATTACCGCGCCGTCTTCGCGGAGAATGACGACCTGCCCGGGCTCATCGTGGACAAATACGCGGATCATCTCTCCGTCCAATTCCTCTCCCTCGGGATGGAAAAGCGCAAGGCAATGATCACGGAGA
>CAMOUZ010000042.1 GCA_946626795.1 uncultured Clostridia bacterium | reverse complement strand
CATCAGTCTGGATATCGTCGCTTTCCGAGAGCAAAGAGACCGACTGTAAATAATCATCCAGACCCGCGTCACGATTCAACTTTGCGAATTCTTTGATATCGGTCAAAAGCTGTCCGACATTCTCCCTGCGGCTGAGATCTTCCTCTTTCTCCCCTGCGAAAGCGATGTAAAAACCTGCTTCCTCCACGACGAATTCCGCAAATTCGTCCAAGGGAAGCACGCCGTAATTCGAGAGCATTTTATGATAAAGCTCACGGAAAGAATTGAGCTTTTTCGCATTTCTTTCCGACATTCCGAGTGAGATCATGTCCCCGAAAAGCACGTCGGATACATTCAGCCCGTTGGCGGACGCCACGTAGATAAGTTCTTCCGTCACACTGTCCCCGATGCCTCGCTTCGGCGTATTGATAATGCGAAGGAAAGCGTCGTTGTCTCTTGGGTTCACGATGGCGCGATAATACGCGAGAACGTCTTTGATCTCCTTTCTCTCAAAGAATTTAAAACCTCCATACACCTTATACGGAATGTTATAAAGGCGGAATTTCTCCTCAAATTTTCGTGTGAGAGAATTTAATCTGACGAGGACGGCGCATTCTTTCGGAGAGACCAGCCCGCAACGGACGAGGCTCGAAATCTGCCCGATGACGTAATCCGCTTCGTCCCGATCGTCTTGCGCGTTATAAATCTCGACGCGTATTCCGTTCTCACTGCTCGTCCATAATTTTTTATCAAAACGTCCTTTATTATTCGCGATCAACGCATTTGCGGCGTTCAAAATGTTCGGCGTGCTGCGGTAATTTTGTTCGAGCTTGATGATCGTCGCTTCGGGAAAATCCTTTTGAAAGTCGAGAATATTCGAGATGTCCGCGCCGCGCCAACCGTATATGCTCTGATCCTCATCGCCGACCGCAAAAAGATTTCCGTGCTTGCTTGCGAGCATCGCCGCGAGCTTGTATTGCAAACGGCTCGTGTCTTGATATTCGTCGATATGTATGTATTGGAATCTTTGCGCGTATTTTCCCAACACTTCGGGAAACTCATTGAAGAGCTGATACGTCTTCGTCATAAGATCGTCGTAATCCATCGCATTCGCCGCGCGGAGCTCTTCCTCATACGCCTCGTATACGTCGCAGATCAAAGAAGCATGGAAATCGCCGCATTCTTTGCGGTACTCCTCGGGAGAAAGCACGAGCATTTTCGCATTCCCGATATGGTAAAGTACTTTGTCCGTAAATCCGTTGATCTCGATATGTTTATTCGCAATGATGCGTTTCACGACGCGCTCGCTGTCCACATCGCTGTAAATGGTGTAATTCTTATTGTAACCGAGCTTGTCCGCATCATAACGAAGGATACGCGCGCAAAGCGAATGAAACGTGGAGACCCATACGCCGGAGCCCTCCCCCAGCATCTTCTCCAAACGTTCTTTCATTTCGTTGGTAGCTTTATTCGTGAAGGTGATCGCGAGGATGTTATAAGGAGATACGCCTTTCTTTTCGATCAAATAAGCGATACGATAAGTCAAGACGCGCGTCTTGCCGCTTCCGGCGCCCGCCAAAACGAGCACCGCACCTTCGGTGGCTCGAACCGCTTTTTCCTGCGCATCATTTAATACCGTAAAATCGATCATACCTTCTTATACCGTACCTTTTTCGGAGGGGCGACGAGCAAAAAGATCGGTTTTGCAAAGCCGTTCCGTTTCTTTGATCAAGATCTCCGCCGCAAAATTCACGGCTTCTTTCGTCGTGTATTTTCCGAAGGAAAAACGAACCGAACCGTATTCCGAAGAAACGCCGATTGCTTGCAAAACATGCGACGGCTCCAACGTGCCTGACGCGCAAGCGCTCCCTGCGGAAGCGGCGATCCCCGCCCGATCGAGCGCAGAGACGAGAGCATCTCCTTCGATATAACGAAACGCGATATTCGCGTTATTTGCCAAGCGATCCGGGCCGCCGTTCAGCTTGGAGAATTCCACCTCGGAAAGCACGCGAGAGACAAAATGATCACGAAGCTCGGTGAGGCGCTTTACTTCCTCTGTTCGCCGTGCTTCCGCAAGCTCGATCGCTTTTCCGAGCCCGACGATCCCCGCCGTATTATACGTGCCGCCGCGCATCGTTCTTTCCTGCGCGCCGCCCGTAAGGATTTTTCCTAGTCTTGCCCCTTTGCGAACGTACAAAGCGCCCACGCCTTTGGGACCATAAAATTTATGAGCGGAAAGCGACATAAGATCCACGGAAAGGTCGTCAACGGCAAGCGGGAGAAGTCCCACTGCTTGGACGGCGTCGGTATGCACGAGGATCCCCTTCTCCTTTGCCGCGTGAGCGATCTCCTTTACGGGCTCGATTGTCCCGATCTCATTATTCGCGAGCATCACAGAGACAAGGATTGTGTCCTCTCTCATCGCCGCAACGGCGTCTTCTACGGACACTTTGCCGCAAGCGTCCACGGGGAGATACGTAACCTCGTAGCCTTCCTCTTCAAGAGCACGGAGCGTATGAAGTACGGCGTGATGTTCCACTGCCGTCGTGACGATATGCTTGCCCTTTCCCCGCATCGCTTTCGCGACGCCACGGATCGCCCAATTATCCGATTCCGTTCCGCAGGAGGTGAAATAGATCTCGTTGCTCTTTGCCCCGAGGACCGTCGCCGTTTTTTCGCGCGCTTCGTCCACCGCCGCGATCGCTCTGCGCCCAAAGGCGTGCTGACTGCTCGCATTCCCGAAATCTTCTCGGAAATACGGCATCATCGCTTCGAACACCGCCTCATCAAGAGGGGTCGTCGCCGCGTAATCCAAATACACGCGTTTCTCGGTCCTTTCCACAAAAACCTCTTACAGAATATCGTTCTCGTAAAGCGGGAACTCTCGGCAAAGCTTTATCACGGCCTCGCGCACTCTGTCCAACGCTTCTTCGCGGTGCTTCACGATATCCGTGATGAGATCCGCTATGTAGATCGCCTGCTCTTCTTTCATGCCGCGTGCGGTAATGGCGGGGGTGCCGATCCTAACGCCGCTCGTGACGAAAGGTTTCTCGGTATCAAAAGGAATGGCGTTTTTATTAACGGTGATATGAGCTTCGTCGAGAAGGTGTTCGAGCTCCTTGCCCGTGATATGATTGCTCGTGAGATCGAGAAGCATAAGATGATTATCCGTTCCGCCCGAAACAAGATTCACGCCGTTTGCGATGAATCTTTCGCTCATCGCTTTGGCATTCAAAACGATTTGATGTTGATAGGCTTTGAATTCGGGGGTAAGCGCCTCGCCGAACGCCACAGCCTTCGCCGCGATGACATGCATAAGCGGTCCACCCTGCGTACCCGGGAAAATGGCTTTATCAATCTTCTTCGCGAGTTCCTCGTTGTTCGTGAGGATCACGCCGCCGCGCGGTCCGCGAAGCGTCTTATGCGTAGTCGTCGTGACGACGTCGGCGTATTCGAGAGGATTTGCGTGTTCACCCGCCGCAACAAGACCCGCGATATGCGCCATATCCACCATAAGATACGCGCCCACTTCATCTGCGATCTCACGGAAAGTCTTGAAGTCGATCGCTCTCGGATATGCGGAAGCGCCCGCAACAATAAGGCGGGGCTTGCATTCCTTCGCCAATCTGCGAACTTCGTCATAATCGATCCTGCCATCCTCTTTCTTGACGCCGTACGGCATGATGTTATAGTTCTTTCCCGACATATTCACGGGACTGCCGTGCGTCAAATGTCCGCCGTGCGCGAGATTCATCCCCAAAATCGTATCTCCGACATTTAAAAGCGCGAAATACACGGCGAGATTCGCATTCGCGCCGCTATGCGGCTGCACGTTTGCGTATTTTGCGCCGAAAAGTGCTTTGACGCGCTCGATGGCGAGAGTCTCCACCTCGTCGACGAACTGACATCCGCCGTAATATCTCTTCCCGGGATATCCTTCGGCGTATTTATTTGTCAAATGGCTTCCCATTGCCGCCATGACCGCGGGTGTGACGATATTCTCGCTCGCGATGAGCTCGATATTCTCTCTCTGTCTTTTGAGCTCGCGCTCCATCGCCCCGAAAACTGCTTCATCTTGCTTTTTCACTGTGGATAAATCGATCATTTTTCTCTCCTTTCCTCTTTCGCAAGTTTTCCGCTTGCAAAAGCGCTGTTATCATTTTGTAGTTTCGGCTTTATGCCTCTAAAAGCTCGTCCAATATCCCTTCCAATTCGGAAGCGGAGCGAAGCCCGAGCGTTTTCTTTATCATCTGTCCGTCTTTAAAGAACATCAACGTGGGAATCACGGAGATGCCGTACGAGATCGCAAGAGGCTCTTCTTCGTCCACGTTCACAGACCCGAACGCCACTCGCCCTTGGTATTTCTCGGCAAGCCCCTCCACGATGGGAGACATCATACGACAGGGCCCGCACCAAGTCGCCCAAAAATCGAGCACCGCCACTTTCTCGGACAAAAACTCTTTTACATTTTTACTTGTGATCGCCTGCATATTTCTCTCCTTTCGTTTTCTTATTATTTTTCACAGTCTTTCTCGCTTTCAGACCATTTCTCGGCGGAAGTTTCGCCTTGCTTTTCCGAGGATTCGGAGGAAGACGCTTCCTCGCCGCTCTTTTTAGGATCATCTTTATAGATTTCGGTCATTGTAGGAGCGAAAGCACCTTTTTTTCGGACGAGCCGATCGATGCCGATCCCGATTGCGACGCCGATAAGCAAACCGACCGCGATAACGGCAAGCAGAAGGAGGTCCGAGAGCTTGCGGAAGATGGCGAGTCCTGCGCCGACCAAAATGACAGGAATGATATAGACGACAAACGCCGCCTTTAAGACGAATTTATCATTCATCGCAACGCCGACCCTGTCGCCCGCTTTCGCTTGCAAGGTGTTCTTCACTTCGACATAGACTTTCATCTTGTCTCCGCTTGCCGTAAGGCACATCTTACACTTATCGCACGCCGATCTTCTGTCGAAGACCACGCGCGCCGTGCCGCGCTTTTCATTCACGCTCTCCACGTAACCGATTTCGA
This sequence comes from uncultured Clostridia bacterium, assembly GCA_946626795.1. Lineage (GTDB taxonomy): Bacteria > Bacillota > Clostridia > Christensenellales > CAG-1252 > CAG-1252. The sequence continues at coordinate 4,160 of CAMOUZ010000042.1, read as the reverse complement.
GCATTATTTTTCTCCGAGGTCCACCTTGATTGCAAGGTCGGTGAGCTGTTTCGGCTCGACGACGGAAGGTGCGTCGCTCATCAGGCAGCAGGCATTCTGCATCTTCGGGAAAGCGATAACGTCCTTGATGCTCTCCGCGCCCGTTAAAAGCATAACGAGCCTATCGAGACCGAAGGCAAGGCCGCCGTGCGGAGGCGCGCCGTAACGGAAAGCTTCCACGAAGAAGCCGAAGCGCTCCGCGATATCCTGCTCGGAGAAGCCGAGAAGCCCGAAGATCTTGCTCTGCATCTGCGGCGTATGGATCCTTATGCTGCCACCGCCCGCTTCTTCGCCGTTGATGACGAGATCGTACGCCTTGCTTCTGACAGCCAAAGGATCGGTGTCGAGCAAAGGCAAGTCTTCATCCATCGCCGCCGTAAAAGGATGATGGATCGCGACGTAGCGCCCCTCTTCTTCGCTGTATTCGAGGAGCGGAAACTCCGTAACCCAAAGGAAATCGTAAGAACCTTCGGGAATCAAGCCGAAATCTTTTGCAATCTTTAAACGAAGCGCGCCGAGACTTGCGGAACAAACGGCGTATTTATCCGCCACGAAGAAAAGGATGTCTCCTTCCTTGCCGTCCGCCGCTCGCAAGAAAGCGTCCAAAGCACCCTCCTGCAAGAACTTGGCGAAGGAAGAGGTCGTGCCTTCCGCTTTCAAAGAGACCCAAGCGAGCCCTTTTGCGCCGTAATCTTTGACAAACTCCGTAAGCTTGTCGATCTCTTTTCTCGTGTATTTCGCAGCAAGTCCTTTCGCATTGATACACTTGACCTTATTCCCCGCCGCTATTGCATTCTCAAAGACGGAGAAACCGCAAGTCGCCGCGACATCGGAGACGTCTTTCAGTTCCATATCGAAACGAGTGTCGGGCTTATCCGAACCGAATCGATCCATCGCCTCGCGATATGGCATACGGCGGAGCTTTTCGGGAAGTTTCACGCCGATTAGTTTATCGAAAACCTCACGAATAAGGCCTTCCGCCACACCCATTACGTCCTCGCAATCCGCGTAACTCATCTCCATATCGATCTGTGTGAATTCCGGCTGACGATTCGCGCGGAGGTCTTCGTCACGGAAGCACTTTGCGATCTGATAATAACGATCGAAGCCCGCGATCATCAAAAGCTGTTTATAGATCTGCGGAGACTGCGGCAAGGCATAAAACTCTCCGTGATGGACTCTGCTCGGCACGAGATAATCGCGCGCGCCCTCCGGCGTGGAACGGCCGAGACAAGGGGTGTCGATATCGAGGAAGCCCTGCTTGTCCATATAAGAATGAACGAGGTGGCAGAGTCGGGAGCGCATGCGAATGTTATCTTGCAAACTGCCGCGACGGAGATCCAAATAACGATATTTGAGCCTCGTCACCTCGCCGACCGCCGCTTGCTCGGAAATGACGAATGGAGGTACGTCCGCTTCGGAAAGAATCTCCAAGGCGTCCGCTGCGATTTCCACTTCTCCCGAAGGGAGGTTCTTATTGATATTCTTCTCTCCGCGGCTTCTTACCACGCCGGACACCGCGACGACATACTCGTTTCTGAGCTTTTCCGCATCCGCAAAAACCGCATCGCCGCAAGAGACTTGCTCAAAGGAGACTTGCACGATGCCCGTCCTGTCACGGACGTCTGCGAAAATCAGATTCCCAAGGTTTCTGTACTTCGCGATAAAGCCCAAAACCGTCACTTTACTGCCGATATCCGACGCGTTGTATTCCGCGCACATTTTCGTTCTTTTCTTCAAAAGTTCCATAATTACGCCTTCTTTTCTTTGATATAGTTCGCTATATTTGCGAGGGAGCATTCTTCTTCCTCACCCGTTTTCATTTCTTTTACTTTTACGACGCCTGCCGCCCATTCGCTCTCGCCGAGCACGACCACGTATTTCGCGCCGAGCTTGTCCGAGAGTTTCATCTGAGACTTCAAGCTCCTTCCCATCGTGTCGCATTCCGCGGCGACTCCCTCTTTGCGAAGTGACTCCGTAAGCATAAACGCCTCGTCAGGAAGCCCGATATTCGCGAGGAAAAGGTCGGGCGTCGGCTCTTCGCCGAAAGAGGCGCCGATCGTCGTCATCGTAAGGATAAGCCTCTCGATGCCCATTCCGAAGCCGACGGCGGGACAAGGTTTTCCGCCGATTTCCTCGACGAGCCCGTTATATCTTCCGCCGCCGCAGACCGTAGACTTTGCGCCGATACCACCCGCGACAAACTCGAAGACCGTTTTGGTGTAATAATCGAGTCCGCGCACGATCTTATCGTCGACGACGTACGAGATGCCGAGCTTAGTAAGCAATGTCTTCACGCCTTCGTGATGAGCACGGCAATCTTCACAGAGATAATCTAACACAGAGGGAGCGTTTTTCGCGATCTCTCCGCATTTCTCCTCTTTACAATCGAGAATACGTAATGGGTTTTTATCCAAACGATCACGGCAAGTGGCGCACAGTTCATCGGCGCGCGAAGCAAAATACGCTTTCAGCGCCGCGTTATACGCCTTCCTGCAAGTGGGACACCCGATGCTGTTGATCCGAAGTTCAAGCCCGGTGATCCCCAAACGCTCAAAGAGCGTTTTCGCAATAAGCATAACTTCAACGTCTTGGGCGGGGCTGTCCGCACCGTAGATTTCCACACCGAATTGATGGTGTTCGCGAAGCCTTCCCGCTTGCGGACGCTCATAGCGGAAAACCGGCGTCTCGTAATACATTTTCAAAGGTTGAGGAAGCTGAGAAAGAGAATTCTCTATGTAACTGCGCACGACGCCCGCCGTGCCTTCCGGTTTCAAACTGATGCTCCTTCCTCCCCGATCTTCGAAAGTATACATTTCTTTATTCACGATATCTGTGGTGTCTCCCACGCCTCGCAAAAAAAGCTCGGTATGCTCAAAAGTGGGCGTGGAAATGCGACGCAGATTATAGAGACGGGTGACCGTTTCTATCTCGTGCTCGATCTTCTGCCACTTATAGCTCTCCTGCGGGAGAACGTCTTTCGTACCTTTCAAAATGTTGATCATATCTTCTCCACCTTAAATGATATATCTTTTGAGATCGATATCCGTGATCTCTCGACTGAGGTGCTCATTCACATACGCGAGGTCGATGAGGATCTCACGTTCTTCTCCGTTCGCGTCGAAGGAAATTTCCGCAAGAAGCTCTTCGAGAATGGAATGTAATCTGCGCGCGCCGATATTCTCACTATTCGTATTCTCGTAAAAGGCGAGCTCTGCGATACGGTCGATGGCTTCGCGCGTAAACTTCAAAGATGCGCCGTCCACCTTCAAGAGCGCGCTGTACATTTTGAGAAGAGCGTTGGAAGGTTCCGTGAGGATCCTGACGAAATCCTCCTTGGTGAGGCTATCCAAAGTGACTACGACGGGGAATCTGCCTTGAAGCTCGGGGATAAGATCCTTCACCTCCGAAATATGGAAAGCGCCCGCTGCGATAAAGAGAATGAAGTCCGTGCGAATGCTTCCGTATTTCGTGGAAACGGTGCAACCTTCCACAATGGGGAGGATGTCGCGCTGCACGCCCTCTCGCGATACATCGGGACCGCCTCTCGACGAACCGACGCCCGATCCTGCGATCTTGTCGATCTCGTCGATAAAGATGATACCTTCTTGCTCCGCTCTGCGCAGCGCTTCCGCATTCACGCTGTCATCGTCGATGAGCTTATCGGATTCCTGGGCGATGAGCATACGCATAGCGTCTTTTACATAAAGCTTTCTCTTCTTTTTCGGCTTCTTGCCGAGTTGCTGGAAGATATCGCCGAGATTGATCTCCGCGCCCTGCCCGTTCTGGGTCATTTGAAGCGGTTTTTGCGCTTCCGCCACCTCGATCTCCACTTGCATTTCGTCGAGCTTTCCTTCCGTAAGTTCCTCGGAGATCGCCTCGACAAGTTGCGCTTCGGGGACGTCGGGCGAAAGCTCCTTTCGGATAGGGAGAATGACCTTCACGAGGGCGTTCACCGCTGCTTGCGTGGCGCGAGGTTTGAGCTCTTCGTATCTCTCCTCTTTCACAAGACGAATCGAGGCCTCCACCAAATCTCTCACCATGGACTCCACGTCGCGACCGACATAACCGACTTCGGTAAATTTCGTCGCTTCCACCTTCACCCAAGGCGCTTTCACGAG
>CAMOUZ010000041.1 GCA_946626795.1 uncultured Clostridia bacterium | reverse complement strand
TTCATTGATGTCAGCCGAGCAGAGGGCTCCTGCTTCGCGCTCTGTCATCGAGTCACTGAAAGGTCCGTCATAGATCATCGAAGGATAGGCGACGTCGTCATTCTCGAAACTGCGGATCATCGAGGAAAAATCACTTTCTTCGTCCTGCAAAAAGTCGATGAATTCCCCTTCTTCCACCTTCCCCGCGATCTCGCCGAGCGAGCCTTTCATCTTGCGAACGATGGCGGAGATCTCGACAAGACGAGAGGAATCCTCTTCGGAAAGCGTGCCGCCGCGGGCGAGCTTTTCGTCGAGATACTTCGCGTAATCCCCCGTTTGATTGATAAATTTCAGGATCTTGGAATGCTCCGCCTCTTTCTCCGCGAGATTCGAGAGATTCTCCGCCGCGGCGGTGGAATAAGTGGAGACTTCCGAGAGATATTCCTGTCTGAGGGGCGCGGAACGTGCCACGGAGAGCTTGGTCAAAGCGCCGTCCAAACCGTCCATATTATAGGTCAAAGAGTAATAACTCTTTCTGTACACGTTCTCCGTCGCCGTTTTATAGCGCATCTCCGCATCTTCGGCGCGAGCGCGTTCCACGGCGAAAAAGGTCACAAAAAGAGCGAGCGCCAATGTCAAAAGGACGATGGAGAGAATAAAAGCGACGTTCTTCCCTGATATTTTTTTCTTTTTTTCGTCTTCACGATAAATCTCGTATTTCATCATCTCCTCCTTTACAGCGCGAAATTATGCTTGCCGATCGAAAGCATCACCGTCCGCGACCAGATCCAACTGCTCGTCGCCGTGGCGGGATTGTAATAATACAGACACCCGTTCGTGGGGTCCCAGCCATTCAAAGCATCCTGCGCGGCTTTCTTCGCCGTGGCGTCGGGCGTCAAATTGATCTGGCCGTCCGATACGCAAGTGAAAGCATACGGCTGATAGATCACGCCCGAGATGCTATTCGGGAATTTGGAAGATCGAACGCGATTTAAGATCACAGCGCCTACGGCGACCTGTCCCGTATAAGGCTCGCCGCGCGCCTCGGCATAAATACACTTTGCGAGAAGATAACTGTCGCCGGAAGAATATCCGCCGGAAGAGGAGGACGACGAAGCGGAAGACGACGTGAGGGAGATCCCCATCGCCGCGGCGGTCTTCGCCCCGATGATCCCGTCCTGCGTGAGCCCATTCACCCGCTGAAAGTACTTGACGGCGGCGACGGTCTTGGGGCCGTATATGCCGTCCACCGACCCGCTGTAATAGCCCCAATTTTTAAGCTTGGTCTGCACTGTCTTTACGAGCGCGCCCTGCGAGCCCTGTTTCAGGACCTCGGCGGAAACCTCTCCCACCGTAAAAGAAGCGAGAAGGAAAGCCGCCAGCGTGATACAAAGAACAAATATCCATATCCTTTTCATATACACCTCGTTTGCGGGTAGTATGACGCGCTTTTTCCGAAATATGTATAAAGACGAGCCGGGGCGTGAATAATAGGGGCATGAAACGTTACATATTGATTTTTCTCCTTCTCATCGTTTTCGCCGTCTGCGGCACCCTCCTTCTCACCTCTTGCTCCGCTTCCGAAAAAGGAAATGAAGACTATATACGTATCCACGTGCGGGCAAATTCCAACAGCACGGAAGATCAGACCGTGAAGCTCGCCGTGCGGGACGCCATCGTGCAATATCTCACCCCCCTCGCCACGCGGGTGAAGAGTCGAGAGGAAATGTGGGCTTTGATGGAAGAAAAAAAATCCGAAATCAAAAAAGCAGCGGACGACACTCTTTATTCCTGCGGATACGATTATCAGAGCACCGTCTCTCTCCGAAGCGAAAGCTTCCCGACGAAGACATACGGAGATCTTACCCTTGAAGAAGGCGTGTATGACGCCGTCATCGTGGAGCTCGGAAACGGGGAAGGGAATAATTGGTGGTGCGTGGCGTACCCGCCGCTCTGCTTCATCGCCGCGGAAGAAACGGGGACGGAAGAAGTGATCTACCGAAGCTGGATCGCGGAATTGTTCAAAAAGTAGAATATTATATTTGTATAATAAATACGCTCTGCGCAGGAAGATGAATCGCATCAATCGGCGTATGAATTGTCCACCTTTAAGATGCATTGCGGTAAAAAAAAGGGTCGCTCCCATTTGGAACAACTCTTTTTTATCCATAATGACGGATAAGCCGTCAATTCAAGGAGCGACCGCTTTCAAACTCGCGAGAATTCATGGCCGCTCTGCGGTCAATTCATGCCTGAATGTAAGTCATTTCCTCTTTTATTTCGCCTTAAAGACGAGGACTTTCTTTGCCTCGGAGAGCGGCTCGGCAAGGAAGGGATTCGCGCGAAGAAGCGCGCTCGGCATGACGCCCATATTCTTCGCGATCCCCCAAAGATCTTCGCCCGCTTCCGCAAAATACACGCTGATCCCCGCGCCGTCGTCCGCCCTCGCCTCGCCTTCCGCCACGTCCGTAAGGAGAGCGCTTTCGGAAAGTCTCGAAAGATCCGCTGCCAGCACGAGCTCAGCTGCAATATCCGCGCCCGAAGCCGTCAGAGAGCCGCGCGCCCCGATAACGTCCGCCCGAACCTTCGCTTTATCCCCGGCTTCCGCCCCGGAAAAGGGGATCTCCGAGACGAAAGGCAGCTCCCCTTGACGAGAGAAACAGCTTTCCTCTTTCTTATACACCACATCGAAGGACGCGACGCCTTCCACGCGGATCGCCCCCTCTTTCACCTCGCTCCCCGCCACCGCAAGCCCCACAGGCCGCACGATGAGGATCTCATCCGCGCCGTCAAGCGCGATCGAGGCGGCAATCGACTCTCTCTTGCGCGTCTCCCCGAGAAAGATCTCCGCCGGCATCGTCTTTTTGACGAGAACGGCCTCAGCCGCGGGCAGGAAAACGTCCTTCACCGTCTCCACGCTCTCCCTTTCGAGATCCGAGACCGTGACGGAGACCGTCATCTCCGCCTCCACCGCGCTCACGCTCTCATCCCCGGAGATCACGACGCGAGCATTTTTCATCGCCGCAGAGACCAAGCTCTTTCCCCTCGCCTCCATTTCTTGCGAGAAGGGGATGACGAAGCTCTTTTCGCCCACAATATCCTCCTCCGTAAGATATAAGACAACGGCGCGCGCCTCTCCCGACACCGTCAAAGCGTCCTCTTTCTCCTCTACGGACAAGACCACCGCCTGCGTATCGAAAAGAAGCACTTTCTTGACGAGGCACCCCACGTTCTCTTCTTTGTCCAGATCCAAAAGGAATTCCCTCTTTCCTATAAATCTTTCCGTCTCCATTCTGCCCGTCAGGAGCTCCGCGTCGGGGATCGCCGCCACGCCGCGCATCTTGCATTCGCGATACGCTCGCAAAGAAACGTCCACGACGGCGCTGACGGTCACTGCATCTCCCTGCACGTCATATCCGCAGTCGATGACCGCAAGCGTCGCGTCCCATTTCCCGTCCGCCGTCACGTCTTCGGAGACGAGCCTCGTCTCGAAGTCCTTGAAATAATCCAGCCCGCAGAGCTTCCCCGCGCCGTCCGTATAAAGAAGTCTGTAATTCACTTTGCCGCTGAGGAGCGCCTCTCCCTGCATCATTTCCACGCCGAGGAGCTTCGCCTCCGCCTCCAAGCTGAGCACCTCGCTTATGCCGCCGCGCTCCGCCGTATTCACGGAAGTCTCCACCGTCACCTGCTCTCGAAGATCGCCGCCGATCCCGAACGAATATTCCCTGTATTCCGTATCCATATCCTCCCTCCCGAAGTTTTATACCCGATTATACGATGTGAGGGGCGAAAATATGACAAGCCTCGAAAGGATCGCCGTCCCGCCCTCAAAGATGCTTCGCCCGAATTGCGGATATATATTGACTTCGCGAGCGGGAATTCTATATAATGAAAGTAAACATTTTAATTATAGAGGATCGCTTTCATGTCGAGACGCTTTCGTTACATCCCATTCGTCGCCTTGCTCCTGCTCCTGTCCCTTCTTCTTTTCTCTTGCAAGAAAGGAAAGAATACTTCCGAGCTCGGGACTTTCTCCCTCGATATCTCCGGCTCTGTCCTGACATGGAACGCCGTGGAGGGGGCAGATCATTATGACCTACGCTGCGAACTCCCCGAAGGCGGCAACTATACCGTCACCGTGCACGGCGTCTCTTTCACCGTGCCCCAGAGCACTGTCGGCGATTATCTGTATCAAGCCACCGCCGTCTCGGGAAGCGGCACGGCGATCGCGCGCTCGAACAGCGTGGTCTATCATCTCGGAAAAGGCAGTCATCTCGACCCCATCCTCATCTCCTCCGTCGAGGAGCTCAAAGCGCTCACGACGGGCTGCGTCTCCAAAGCTTTCGGCGGAAAAGTATTGGACGTGCCTCTCTATTATAAGCTCACGAAGGATCTCGATCTCGCGGGCTTCTCGATGAACCCGATCGGCGCCTCGGACAGCGACGCTTTCAAAGGCTCTTTCGACGGCGACGGTCACGTCATCAAGAATCTCACGCTGACCAAGAGCAATTCGCAAGGACGCATCGGGCTTTTCGGATATCTATCCAAAGCCGTCGTGAAAAATCTCACCTTGCAAAACGCCACGATGTTGATGAACAATAATTCCGGCGTGACGAGAAGCGGGCTCGAATACGGGCTCCTCGCCGCGAGAAGCAATGAGAGCGTGATCGATAATTGCCACGTCATCGGCAGCATCGAATTCTTAAAGAACGTGGACACCACGGGTAGCAGTTACGTCTGCGTAGGCGGCGTCGTCGGCGCGGCGTCGGGCGGCAAGATCTTCGCAAGCTCTTTTGAAGGTGAGATCCTCGCGCGCTATTCGCAAGTGAATGTCGGCGGCATCGTCGGATATATTTGGAGCGGCGACCAGCGCTTCGTGATGGCGAACTGCCTCTCGAAAGCCCACGTCATCGGCGTCGCCACAGGCAAGGAAGGCACCACCTCTTACGCCAAGGCGCGCGCGGGCGTCCTCGCAGGCACCGTCGCGGGTGCTTATGAGATCTCGGCGAACGTCGCCTATGGCGAATCAAAAGCGGAGACCCCTGTGGAAGGTACCCTCGCCAGCGACATCGTCTCGGGCGTCTTCGGAAATACGGCGGGCTCTTCTTCCACGAATACCATTCCCATTCGCAATCTCTTTTACAGCGCCGCCATCGAGAAGATCTCCGGAAATCGTTCCGTCCTCGGAGAAGGAAACACCGCTTACCCCCTTACGGAGGAGCAATTCCGCTCCGGTGCTACCTTCCTTACCGAAGAAGGCGGCTCTTTGCTCGACCTCGACGCGATATGGAAAATGGGCGCGGAACACCCCGTTCTTCGTGGCGTCGCGCAAGAGATCGCGCATGACGACGTGACCGTCGCGATCAGGGACGAGATCTCGGAGCGCGCTTTCGACTTCTCTTTCAACGACTCTTTCCTGCCGCTTTATTACACTGTGACCATGGATCGCAAAACGAATTATTATGCGGGCTTGATGCTGAATGATCTCCTCTCCACCCTCGGCTTGTCCGTGGAAGGCGCGGAAAAAGTGGTGATCTCGGCGGAAGGCGCGGACGATATCGTCCTCCCCGTCTCCACCGCCTCCACCTTCGCATCCACCTATCTTTTCTACGGGAATTACGGTTCTTTCTCCGCCCTCCCGCAGCCCTATTCCGGCGTCCTCATCCTCAATGCCGGCACGAAAGAAAGCTTTACGCTCTCGGCGAAAACCGTCACGATCACCATCGTGAAAGCCCAAGCCGAAGAAGCCTAATATCCATATAGGAGGTCCATTATGAGCATAGCGGACGAAATATTTATCAAGAACGTCGAAGACATCCTGCAAAACGGCGTGAGCGACGCGGATATGGACGTGCGCCCCCATTGGGACGACGGCGCTCCCGCGCATACCATCAAGAAATTCTGCATCGTGAATCGTTATGACCTCTCGAAGGAATTCCCGATCACGACGCTTCGCTATACGAATTTCCGCGCGGCGCTCGACGAACTCCTTTGGATCTGGCAGAAAAAGAGCAATAACGTCCACGACCTCCATTCTCACATTTGGGACGCTTGGGCGGACGAGACAGGCTCCATCGGCAAGGCTTACGGCTATCAACTCGGCGTCAAGCACCACTATAAAGAGGGCGATTTCGACCAGGTGGATCGCATTCTTTATGACCTCAAACATAATCCCGCATCCCGCCGCATCATGAGCAATATCTACGTGCACGCCGACCTCTCGGAGATGCATCTCTATCCCTGCGCTTATTCCGTCACCTTCAACGTCTCGAACGGGAAGCTGAACGCCATCTTGAATCAGCGCTCGCAGGATTTCCTCACGGCGAATAATTGGAATGTCGTGCAATACGCGCTCCTCGTGCATATGTTCGCGCAAGTCAGCGGGCTTGAACCCGGCGAATTCGTCCACGTTATCGCGGACGCTCATATCTATGACCGCCATATCGACATGATCAAGGAAGTCATCGCGAAAGAGCCTCTCCCCGCGCCGCGCCTCATTATGGATAAATCCATCACGAATTTCTATGATTTCACGGTGGACAGTTTTGCCCTCGAAGGGTACGAATACCATAAGCTCGGCAAGAAGATACCGGTGGCTGTCTGATGAATGCGATCGCCGCGGTAAATGCCTTGCAATATATCGGCAAGCAAGGTGATCTCCTTTATTCTATAAAGGAGGATATGGCGTTTTTCGTCGCCAAGACGAGAGGAAAGACCGTCGTGATGGGACGGAAGACCCTCCTCTCTCTCCCCGCAGGCAAAGGGCTGAAAGGAAGAAAGAATTTCGTCCTCTCCCGCGCGATGTCCGAGGCGGAAGCCAAGGAACGCGAAGTCACCGTCGTACGCTCGACGGAGGCGCTTCTTGCCGCCCTCAAAGAAGCGGGGATCCCTTCGGAAGAGGTCTTCGTCATCGGCGGCAGCGAGATCTATAAGGAGCTCCTCCCTTACTGCGACACCCTTTATATCACCCGCGTGGAGGACAAGACGGTGGGAGACGTCTCTTTCCCCGACATCCCGAGCGATTTCTCCCTGATCAAGGGAGAGACGAAGCATAGCGACGGCTTCGATTACAGCTTCGACACTTATGTCAGACAGCATTCGTGAGCGCGCCTATGCGAAGCTGACCCTTTCTCTCCGCATCACGGGGAAAAGCGAAGCTTATCACAAAATAGAAGCGCTCCAACAGAGCCTCGACCTTTACGACGACATCACCCTCATAAAAAGAGAAGACAAGCAGGTCACGAGCGACTTTGCGGGGGATAATTCCCTCGTCGTCCTCTCCGCCATCCGAAAAGCATTCCGCCTCGGCGGGATGCATCTGTCCGTCCGAAAGAGCATCCCAATCGGGGGCGGGCTGGGCGGCAGCTCGGCGGACGCGGCGGCAGCGGCGCTTGCCTGCGCCGAACTTTACGGGCTCCCGAAAGAGGAAGTCTACGCCGCGGTGAAAGATCTCTTCGGCGACATCGCTTTCCAGATGACGAAAGGCACGGCGATCGCCCGCGGCATCGGCTCCGAGATCGAAGTCCTTCCCGATCTTCCCCTTTATCACGTCCTCCTTCTTTTCCCCGAAAAAGGCGTCTCCACCGAGGAGGCTTACCATCTTGCGGACGATCTGCCCTTTGGGCAGGGAGACGTCCGAGAAGTCTATCGGGCGCTCTATGAAGGGCGAAATGCAAAAGACCTCTTTTTCAACGACCTTTACCGTCCCGCCACCCTGCTCAATGATGAAATCGCCCCACTTCTCCTCGCGCTCAAAGACGGAAACGCCCTCCTCACGGGGATGTCCGGAAGCGGAAGCACCCTCTTCTCTCTTTACAAAACAGAAGCGGAAGCAAAGGAGAAAGCGGCGTCTCTCCCCGCCCGCACCCTCGTCACCAAGACATTTTCCCCGTCATCAAACGGGAAATGAGTGAAAATCGCTTTATTTCGGAGCGTTTTCTCTTTATAATAAGTACGTACAAAAATTTTTCTAACGGAGTATCGTCATGCAAAAGCAAGATCAATTCGTAAAAGAAATCACCGATATGAACGTGGACTTCGCGCGTTGGTACACCGACGTGATCCTCAAAACCGAGCTCGTGGACTATGGTCCCGTCAAAGGCACGATGATCATTCGTCCCTATGCCTACGCCATTTGGGAGAACATCCAGGCGGAACTCAACGTCCGTTTCAAGAAGACGGGGCACAAGAACGCTTATTTCCCGATGTTTATCCCGTATAGCTACCTCGTGAAAGAGGCGGAGCACGTGGAAGGCTTCGCGCCGGAAGTGGCGCTCGTCACTCACGTGGGGAATGAAGAGCTCCCCGAGAAGCTCGTCGTCCGTCCCACCTCCGAGACCATCATCTGCGACAGCTATTCCAAATGGGTCAAGAGCTGGCGCGACCTCCCCATTCTCATCAACCAATGGGCAAACGTCGTCCGCTGGGAGAAGACCACCCGTCCCTTCCTCCGCACGTCCGAATTCCTTTGGCAGGAAGGTCACACCGTCCATGAGACCCCCGAAGAGGCGCAGGAAGAGACTTTGAAGATGCTTGAAGTGTATCGCGAATTCGCGGAGAACGTCCTCGCCATCCCCGTCCTCGTGGGCAGGAAGAGCGAGAAGGAGAAATTTGCGGGCGCGCAAGCCACCTACGGCATGGAAGCCATGATGTTGGACGGCAAGAGCCTTCAAGCGGGCACGAGCCATTATTTCGGCGATAATTTCAGCCGTCCTTTCAATATCAAATTCTCCTCCAAAGAAGGAGATCTCAAATACGTCTATCAAACGAGCTGGGGCACTTCCACCCGTATGATCGGCGCGCTCATCATGGCGCACGGCGATAACCGCGGCCTCGCCCTGCCTCCGAAGGTGGCGCCCATTCAGGCGATCATCATTCCCATCGCGGCGCATAAGGGCGGCGTGAATGAAAAGGTGGCGGAGATCCTCGCCGCGCTCGAAAATGCAGGCGTCCGCGTGGAAGCGGATCATCGCGATCAGAGCACGGGCTGGAAATTCAATGAATGGGAGATGAAGGGCGTGCCCGTCCGCATCGAGGTGGGTCCGCGCGACATCGAGAATGGCGTCGTCACCGTGGCGCGCCGCGATGATTTCAGCAAGACGCAGATCAAGATCGAAGACCTCGCGACGGCGATCCCCGCCCTCCTCGACGAGATCCAAAAGAATATGCTTGAAAAAGCCCGCGCTTTCCGTGACGCGCATATCGTCATCTCCGAGGATATGGACGCCCTCACCGCCGCCGTGAACAGCGGAAACTTCGTCAAGGCGATGTGGTGCGGCGACCGCGCCTGCGAAGACAAGGTGAAAGAACTCACCGGCGCCTCCACCCGCGTGATGCCCTTCGACCAGACCCCCGTCGGCACGAAATGCGTCTGCTGCGGCAAGAACCTCTTGAAAGAGGACGGCTCCACGGACGGCAAAGTGATCTAT
>CAMOUZ010000040.1 GCA_946626795.1 uncultured Clostridia bacterium | reverse complement strand
CGTATCCCGCCACCACGACGGTCTTGCCCGCGACGATGAGATTCGTCGTCTCCATGATCGCCGTCCAGACGGACTGCCCCGTGCCGTATTTATTGTCGTAATAATGCTTGGCTTTCGCGTCGTTCACCGCCATCATCGCGCAGGGAAGGCTGCCTTCTCTCTCCCTCGCTTTCAGGCGAAGAATGCCCGTCGTGGTCTCCTCGCACCCGCCGAAGAGACAGTCCGCGTACGCCGCCGAGCGACCCGAGAGCAGCTGCACGAGATCCCCTCCGTCGTCCACGATGAGGTGCGGATGGCAAGCAAGGGTCTCCGCGAGGAGGTCTTCGTATTCCTCCATCGAGACGCCGTGTATGCCGAAGGTCTCGACGCCCATCTCAGCGATCGCCGCGGCGACGTCGTCCTGCGTGGAGAGCGGATTGCACCCCGTAAGGAAGACCTCCGCGCCGCCCTCTTTCAGGACGTACGCGAGGTTCGCCGTCTTGGCTTCGAGATGAACGGAGACGGCGATGCGCAAGTCCTTAAAAGGCTTGACCTCGCGAAATCTTCTCTCGATCTCGCCGAGGCTGGGCATAAAAGCGCGCACCCATTCGATCTTTTTTCTGCCGACACTTGCTAAACTCGGATCTTTGATATGGCTCATATTCTTTCTCTCAGAGGTATTTTTTCGCGATACGGGCGACTTCGTAAAGGACGCGGTCGCGGTCGATCGCCGTAAATTCTTTTTTGCGGTAAATGAAATTCCCGTTGATCATAATGGAATCCACTTCCGAGCCGTTCGCCGAATAGACGAGGGCGGAAGCGAGATCATTCGCAGGCATAAGGGAGAAGGCGTTCTTGTCGAGGAAGACGAGGTCCGCAAGGCATCCCGCCTCGATGCGCCCGATCTTCTTTCCGACGGCTTCGGCGGCATTCTCCGTCACCAAACGAAGGACCACCTGCGCGGAGGCTGCCGTGGGCGAACAATTCCGCGCCTTATGCAGGAGCGAGAGAAGATTCATCTCGCGGAAAAGATTCTGCGTATTATTGCTCGCCGCGCCGTCCGTGCCGACGCAGACGTGGAGTCCATGGCTGTAAAGTCGCTCGAAATCCGCCGCGCCGTTGCCGAGCTTGGCATTGCTGGCGGGGTTCGTCACCACGTGGGCGCAGCTCATATTGAGCAGGCGATAGTCTTCTTTATCCAGCCTCACGCAATGCGCAAGAAGGGTATTCCCGTCCAAGAAGCCGAGATCCATAAGGTAACGAACGGGAGTCTTTCCGTGCTTTTTCAGGCAATCGTCATATTCTTTCAGGCTCTCCGCAAGGTGGATCTCCTTCCGCAGGGAAAGCTCCTTCGCCTTCTCGTCGATCTGGCGGAGCATACGCTCGGAGCAAGTATAGATCGAATGCGGCGCGAGGAGAAAATCGATGGTGTCGGACTTGTATTCCGCCATCTCCTCCATCGCTTCTTGAAAACGAGAGGCGCCATCCTTTTCGAGGTCCTCACCCACGAGCCCGCGCCCGATGAAAGCGCGCATGCCCGCGTCGCGCACGGCGCGCGGAACGTCCCCCTTGAACATATGCATATCCGCGAGGGTGGTCGTGCCCGTGGAGATCATCTCCATACAGCCGAAAAGCGTGGACCAATAAGCGTCCTCCCCCGTCATCTTGTCCTCGATGGGCATCACGCGGCGAAAGAGCCATTCGTCGAAAGGCAGGTCATCCGCGCAGCCGCGCATAAAGGACATATAGGCGTGCGTGTGCATATTCGCGAGCCCGGGAATCACGAAGAGTCCCTTCGCGTCCACCGTTTCGTATCCCGTCTCGTCCGAGACGGCGCCCACCGCTTCGATCTTCCCGTCCGCGACGAAAATGTCCGTCTCCTCGGGGACGAAGAAAGCGCCTTTTTCGAGCAATGCCGTTCCGCCTGTGATCTTATATTTTTTCATTTCACTTTCCTCTCTCTCAGCTCCCGCTCGATCTTGGGAAGCATCGCAAGCACGATCTCCGCGCTCTTTTTCGCCGCGGCTTTCTCAAAGATTTCGAACGCCACTTCGAGCGGCGCGTCCGCGCTGTCCGAGATCACCCGCAAAGCCAGAAAGGGCACCTCGTTCAAGTGCGCCGTATGTGCCACCGCCGTCCCTTCCATCTCCACGCAGAGGGCTTGCGTCCGCTCTCTGATATCCCGCTTGGTCTCTTTGTCCGAGACGAAGATATCTCCGCTCGCGATCTTGCCGACGACGCCGTCAGCCGTCTCTTTTGCGATCTTGACGAGCGCCGCGTCGGAGAAATACTCCTTCTCCAAAGGCTCGAAACGTTCGATCACGAAATCCTGCATATCGTGATAAGAGAGCTTGTCCCCGATCACGAGATCATAGACTCGAAGAGAAGGGCTGAGCGCACCCGCCACCCCGCTCTGCAAGACGGCGCTCGGATGATAAAAATCCATCATCGCCTGCGCGTGCATCGCGGCATTCACCTTTCCCACGCCACAGACCACGAGGACGACTTCCACGCCGTCGATCTTCCCGATCCGATAGGTGGCGCCCGCGTGCTTTTCTTCCCGCGCGTCCGTCAGACGGCGGCATAACAGCTCGGATTCCGAGCCGAGTGCGGAGATGACTCCGATCATATCTTTCCTCCTCTTCGCGCCTTGCGCTCTTTCAAGAAAAAAAGCCCCTGTGAAATGCGGCGCGCTACGCCTTGCGCTTGGGCCGTCGAGGGACTTCTCCATTCCCATATGGGGCTAACCGCTTTTTTCTTTTCGACGATCAATAAGTATGTAGGCTGCTCGCGTTATTCGCGTTGGTCGCTTGCTCGATCATATTCGACCAAGAAGGCGTGGACGTCGTGTATCTCTTTTCGATGCTTCCGTCTTGGCAACGTACAAGATACTCCCCGGAGTTCTTATCCCAATTCGAGCCTTTCGAGACGGCGCCCCAGAGCATTTTCGACCCCGCATACGTGATGGTCGTCAGCGCGGAACAATCGTAGAAGGCCTCTTTTCCGATGGCGGTCACGTCCGAGCCGACGGTCACGGAAGCAAGCGCCGAGCAGCCCGAAAAGGCTTGGTCATAAATGAGCTTGGTCTTGCGGAAGACCTCGCAGGACTCAATGTCGGAAGACTCCGCCTTTATGAGAATGCGATAAGGATCTTCGTCATCGCCCAAATAAAGCGCGTTATCGTATTTATTGTAATTCAGCGACGCGCACCCCGCGAAAGCATCCGCGCCGACACTCGTCACCGTGGACGAAATTTTGAGGGATGACAAAGCGGCGCAACCGCCGAATGCGGAATCCCCGATCACCGTCACGCCCTCTTCGAGGACGATGGAGATCAGCGTCGAGCAAGAAGCGAAAGCACCCTTCGGGATCTCGCCGCCCGCTACCGTCACGCTACGCAAGCTCATGGGGAGATAATAATACGTGATATCGGAGCCACTGCCCTGTCCCACGCTCGTCGCGTTACCGTAACTCGTCGTGCCGAAGATATAGCCGAAAGGATATTGGGCGGTGCTCGACGTGGCGCGCGCGATATTCCCGACAAAGGGGATGGCGATCTCACGCAGCGAGCCGCATTTCGAGAAGATGGACTCTCCGAGGGTCGACACGCCCGAGGGGATCTTGATGGAGACCAAAGCGCCGCATTCCGCAAAGGCTTGCCTGCCGATGACGCGGAGCGCGCTTCCCGAGAAAGAGACGGATTTCAGCGCGGCGCATTTCATAAAAGCTTCCTCTCCGATCGTCGTCACAGCAGACGGGACAGCAAGAGAAGTCAGCGCGGCACAACCGTAAAAGGCGTCATCTCCGACGCTCGTCGCTGTGGAGGGTAAGGTGACGGAGGTGAGCTTCGCGCATCCGTAAAACGCGCCGTAAAAAACATTTCCGTCCGAGATCTCCACCGTGCGAAGTGAAGCGGGAATGTAATACGTGGCAAAGGTCGTCGCCCCGTAATACTGCACGATGGCTACGGCGTCGTCATAACTCTCCGCGCCGAAAATATAACCGAAAAGGGTGGATTCACTCGCCGAAACGGCGTCCTGCCTCCCTCCGATGAAGGGAAGGGAGATGCTCTCCAATGCGGAACAGCCGGAAAATGCGCCCGCGCCGATCGTCGTCACGCTGTCAGGCACGACGACGGAAGTCAGAGAAGAAAGACCGCGGAAAGCAAAAGGACGAATGGTCGTCACGGGCTTTCCTTCGTATTCGGAAGGGAGATAAAGCTCCGTCTCCGTCCCGGGATATCCCGAGAGCGCGTAACTATTCGAGGACGCCTCATAGACATAGCTCAGCCCCTCCGTGGTCTTATGCGCCCCGCAGAAGATGCAGATATGCGCCTCATTCCAGCCATGCGCGGCGGGATCCACGGCGAGCACGAGCTCGGCTTCTGTCTTCTCCCGTTTCGCTTGGTCGAAAAGCTTGCTGCAAACGGAGCAACGATAATGCGCCGCCATGCCCGTGTCCGTACAGGTGGCGGGAACGGCTTCGATCAAATTTCCGAAAATATGGGTGTGCTCCGATCCATCTTCAAGGCTCTTCCTCGTGATGCGAAGCGCATAGTGCAAGGTAATCTCATAGGGCACGAAACGATAAAGGGTGACCTTCTGCTTCGCGAGGATATAATAAGTATTCATTCCCTCCGAGAGGGCTTGCATCCCCGAGGCGATCTTCGTCCTCTCCTCATCGAAATAAAAGGCGATGCTGCCGTCTTCAAGATAAACGCCCGTCAGATCGATCTCCGTGACTTCATAATCCACGGCGCACTCGACGACGCTACGATTATTATCCGCCGAGACGAAGACCATCCCCGGCTGAGATTTCAGAGACTCGGTGATCGTCGCCCTTAAATCATCTTCTTTCGCTCCGATGGTTTTCTGCCCGAAAAACCAGCCGGCAAGCGCGCTGCCGGCGATGAGGAAAAAGAAAAAAACACCGATTACTTTTTTCACGAGAGCCTCCTAATGCTTCCGAGCCCAAAGAATTTATTTTATATTATAGTTTATTTCTGCTTGAATTGTCAAATTTTTAGATAAAAATCCACGCCGCAAGGCTCTCTTTCCACGCATAAAGACGCGGCTTGCGATATTGACAAAGCGCGGAAACTTATAGTATAATGAATGGTACCTTAAAAGTTAAGGAGATGAAAAATATGGGTATCAATAAATGCAAGTTATATGACAGAGCTTTTCAGAAGGTGATGTACGTCGGTTTGGCGCTGATGAAATGGCGCGAGCCGGAGCTTATCACGGGCGCGGGCTGCTTAAAAGACGTGGCGCAGAAGCTCATCAATCTCGGGCTGAAACGCCCCTTGATCGTGACGGACGGCTTCCTCCACAGCATCAAGATCTATGCGCCTCTCACCGATGAGATGGATCGTCTCGGTATCCCGTACAGCATCTACGGCGAGGCTGTGCCCAACCCCACGGTGCATAACATTGCGGACGCTTATAAGATCTTCACGGACGACGGCTGCGACTGCTTGATCGCGGTGGGCGGCGGCTCCTCGATGGACTGTGCGAAAGGCTGCGGCGCGCAAGCGGCGAACCCCCATCGCACCCTCGCGCAGATGAAAGGCCTCTTGAAAGTCAGACGGAATATCCCCACGCTTTTTGCCGTCCCCACGACGGCGGGCACGGGCAGCGAGGTCACGGTGACCGCCGTCATCTCGAATCCCGAGGCGCGTGACAAATATCTGATGAACGATCTGCACCTCATCCCGCATTACGCCGTGCTCGATCCCACGCTGACCTATAATCTGCCCAAGCCGGTCACGTCCACGACGGGACTCGACACCCTCACCCACGCGGTGGAGGCTTATATCGGCAGCGCGAATACAAAGCGCACAAAAGAAAATGCGCTCGCCGCGGTGAAGCTCGTTTTCGAAAATCTTTACACGGCGTATGAAGACGGCCACAACGAAGAAGCGAGACTGAACATGCAGAATGCCTCTTATCGCGCCGGCTTGGCTTTCACCCGCGCTTACGTGGGCACCGTGCACGCGCTGGCGCATGCGATCGGCGGCTTCTACGGCGTGCCGCACGGACTTGCGAATTCCATCCTGCTCCCCGTTGTGCTCCGCGCATACGGCAAGAGCGCGCATAAGAAACTCGCGGATCTCGCGGATCTCATCGGCATCCAAGGCGCCACCGTGGCGGAGAAGGCGAATAAATTCATCGACGCCATCGAAGAGCTGAACCGCAAGATGGAGATCCCCACCAAGATCGAAGGCAAATGGGCGATCAAAGAGGAGGACCTCCCCGCCCTCGCAAAGCACGCTTTCGATGAGACGAACCCGCTTTACCCCGTGCCGAAGATCTTCTCCGAAGAGGAGCTTATCGGCATTTACAGAAGTGTGATGGCATGATGAGCCGCGCGGATAAAGCGGAAAGCCTTTTCAGACAAGGTTATAACTGCGCGCAATCCGTCGTGATGGCTTTTTCCGATCTCACCGGGCTCGGCGAAGCGGAAAGCGCAAGGCTGGCTTCCTCCTTCGGAGGCGGTCTCGGCAGATTGCGCGAAGTGTGCGGCACAGTCTCCGGCATGGCGATCGTGGCGGGCATCCTCTACGGATATGACGACCCTAAGGTCCCGGGCGCCTCGGGCGCGCATTACGCCCTCGTGCAGTCCCTCGCGGGGAAATTCCGCGTAGAGACGGGCTCCATCATCTGCCGCGAGCTTCTCGGAGACAAGTCCAAGGTCACATCGAATCCCGAGCCGAGGACTGCGGAGTATTATAAAAAAAGGCCCTGCCCCGAGCTCGTACGCCTTGCGACGGAAATTCTCGAAAAAGAGATCTCCGAAAGAAACGCCTGATACGAAAAAATCATAAAGAAAAACGCACCGCCTCAGGACAGTGCGTTTTTTCTTTTTAACCTTTATACCGATACGCGGCGCTTTCCCCGCAAAGATCGGGCGCGCTTACTCTTTGGAGAGGCTCTTTGCGAGCTGCTCGATGAGCTGGACGTTCTGTTCGGAGAGCTTGTAATACGCCTTGTCGCCCCCGCGGCCGATCACCACGACGGAATTCGCCTCAAACTCGGTCTTCGGCTTATTGATATACTCGATATCCGACAATAATTTCTCGAGGCTGTAACCCGTGGCATCACAGATCTTCTTTAAAGTATCGAGCTGGATCTTACGGCAGAAACCGGTGTCCTTACTCTTCAAAAGCTCGTAAATATACTGCCTTGAATATCCGACCTTTCTGGAAAAAGCCGATATGGACAAACCGCTGTCTACTAAAATTTGTTCGATTGCTTCACCTAATTTCATAACATCACCTTGCCGTTATTATACCACATATTTCCGACTTTTTGACATTATTAAGCAAAAAATATCCAACACTTAATTTACGATTTCGAAAAAAGGATGAAACACCCGTTTTACACCGCTTTCCGAACTCTCAAAAACCCCGTAATCGCCGACAATTTCGGAAGATATGCCTTTTTGTCTCCGCCCGTTTCTTTTCGGAGCCTCCGCGCAACGCGGAATTTCTCCGATCGCGCTTATTCGATTGACAAATTCCTCGCGCGCGCTTTATGATATTTGCGTAGATAATTTTCGGAGGTGTAGCATGCAAAGGATAAAAAAAGTGCTGATATCGGAAGCCGATCTCAAACGTCGCGTAAAGGAGCTCGCCGACGAGATCAATAAAGATTTTCGCGGAGAGACCGTGACCTTTATCTGCATTCTCAGCGGAGCGTCCGTCTTCTTTGCGGACCTCATTCGCGAGGTGAATCTCGACGTTCGCTTTGAATTTATGTCCGTTTCCAGCTACGGCGCGGGCACCGTTTCCAGCGGCGAAGTGAAGATCCTGAAAGACGTGAATCATCCCATCGCGGGACAAAACGTCATCATCGTGGAGGATATCATCGACAGCGGCTGCACCCTCTCCTATTTAAAGCGCGTGCTCGAACAGCGCGATCCGAAAGACATCAAGATCTGCACGATCCTCGACAAGCCCAGCCGCCGCAAGGTGGACTGTAAGGGCGATTACGTCGGATTCGAGATCCCCGACGAATTTGTAATAGGCTACGGACTCGACTATGACGGCCGCTATCGTAATCTCAAAGACGTTTGCGTGCTCGAACTGACGGAGGACTGAGAAATGGAAAAATACTATGAGATCGAGATCGCGGGACTGAAAAGAAACCTCACGATATGCAAAGCGGGCGAGCACCTTTATATCGGCGCCTTCATTATGTTTTCCGACGTGGAGCTTACGGTGACAGCGGCGAAAGCGCTCATCGAAAAAAGCCCCGAATTCGACGTCATTCTGACCGCCGAATGCAAAGGCATCCCCCTCGCCTACGAAATGGCGCGGCAAAGCGGCAAGACCTATATCGTCGCGCGTAAAGGCGCGAAGCTCTATATGAAAGAGCCCGTTCGCGTGGAAGTGAAATCCATCACGACCGCGAAGATGCAAGAGCTCTTCCTCGACAAGACCGAGCTCGACTCCCTTAAAGGAAAGCGCGTCCTTATCGTGGACGACGTCGTAAGCACGGGAGAGTCCTTACACGCCTTGGAAAGTCTTCTCGCGCACGCGGAAGCGAATGTCGTCGGCAAGGCTTTCGTCCTTGCGGAAGGCGACGCGGCGAAACGCGACGACGTCATCTATCTCCAATATCTTCCCCTCTTCTTCGATTGATCGAAAAAAGCGCCCTTCACCTTAAAAAAAACGAGGGGCGGGGACCCGAAAGAAAAAAGAATGCCCGCTTCCGAAAAAGGAAAGCGGGCTTTTTCTTGTTTTATGCGGAAAAAACGGTCAATATCCGCGAAGTCCCGTCTTCTCCGCCGTAAGCGCCGCCTCGGCAAGAAACTTACGGGCTTCCTCTTCGGGGAGCTCATGGAGGAGCCCTTGCGTTAGATTGTTCTCTCCGTCCTTAAATCTCTGCACGAAGAAGCGTTTCGCGCCGCGAACGACCTCCGCGATCTTCTTGTAATTCGCCTCGCTATGATATTCGGCGATCGCCGTCGTGCGGAATTCATAGTCAATGGACGAAGCTTTTAAGATTCCGACGCTCTCTTTCACGCGCTCGACGAGCTTCTCGTCATAGACGCAGATCACGTCGGAATAATGTTCGAGATCGGTCTTGATATCCATCGCCACATAGTCGAGGAGTCCCTCTGAAAGCAACTCTTTCAAGACCTCGGGGCGGGTGCCGTTCGTATCCAATTTCACTTTATAGCCGAGCGCGCGAACGCGGAGGATAAAGTCCTTTAAGCCCTTTTGCAAGGTGGGCTCCCCTCCCGTGATGCAGACGGCGTCCACGACGCCCTTCCTCTTCTCCAAATACGCGAAGACCTCTTCCTCGGGGATCTCCCCTGCTTCTCCCGTGACGAGAGAGGAATTATGACAAAAGGGGCAGAGAAAATTGCATCCCTTTGTGAAGACCGTACAGGCGATATAGCCGTCATAGTCCACCATTGAGAATTTCTCCATTCCGCAAATGATCATTTCACGCCTCCTTAA
>CAMOUZ010000039.1 GCA_946626795.1 uncultured Clostridia bacterium | reverse complement strand
ACTGTGCAAGTTGTCTTAATATGAACGGATGTTGTTTTGTTAAAGGGAATTGTCCGGAAAATCCGTTACATGAACATTGCCATTGTTACTATGAAGAAGTTGGGGGGCTAAACGTTCAGACCCGAAGCGCAATAGAAAAGTATATAAAATACGTGTTTAACCAAGGCAAAGATAAAGGCAAAAAAACGTTATTTGAAGAATGGGGATTTTCGATCATTAATGCCGAGACGTTAAAGAAAGAGATTGACAGGCAAGCACAAATAGCATTTCAATGCGGAGAGTATGTTTTGGGAAAAAGAGATGGGTATGGACAAAGGATCAATATTGTGATACACTTAAAAACAAAGGACACAGGAGAAACTGTGTCTTTCGTGAGCGGATGGATGGCATACCCCGACGGCGAATTGGTTTTGGCTACGCCATACGGAGGTAAAAAATGAAAGAACTGGATAGAGTAGAACTAATAAAAGAAAGGGCAGAATACAGAGAAACCGGAGTTGAAGTAGGAGATAAAGGGACGATTATGGGCGAAGAACGTAATGGGTACGTTCTCGTGTATTTTGATGGTGAGATTTATCAAGATAAAGACGGGGTGTATTGTACGACGGAGAAAGATGTCGGCGTTCGGGTCGAAGACTTAAAGGTGATTCCCGATAACGAATAATTAAATAGGAAAACAAAAACGAACCTCAAATAAACCTGGGGTTCGTTTTTGTCTCTAATGGCGGAGAGATAGGGATTTGAACCCTAGGTACCGGTGAAGGTACGCATGATTTCGAATCATGTGCATTCGACCTCTCTGCCATCTCTCCGTGCCTTCTAAAAGTGTACTACATTCGAGGGGGGAATTGCAAGTGTATTTTCGCCCTTCTCGAAAAAAGTCTTTTCGATTATTGTATTGCGGAAAAAGGGAAATACAGTTGAGGATTTGGATTTCTATTTTGTACCTTCTTCGTCTTTTTCTTCGAGGGAAATATCCAAGTTTTTCGCTTCATCAGTCTCCGTGATGTCGCTTGTGGGATTCTCTTCCGTATTGTCCGTCGTATCGTTCGATGAATCGGTCGCGTTCCGAGAAGCCGCCGCCCGTGCCTTCCTTGCGGAGAGGAAAATGCGGACGAGGGAGAGGATGAGGAGCACGATGCTGATCCCGTTGAAAATGAGGACGGGATAGAGCTTGATGAAGAAGCCGTATACGCCCCAGCAAGTCACGTTGAATAAAAGTCCCGCTTTCATCAGTAATTCCGCCTTACGCTCGCCGATTTCCAAGAGGAAAGCCAAGATGACGAAGACGGCGTATACCGCCGCGCCCGCGACAGGGAGATATCCGTAAAGGACGTTTCCACTGAGGAATATATTGAAGAGCACGCCGGACACAACGCCCGCGACGAGGCAGAGCGCGCTGATGATGAGCTTGGGCAGCTTTTTCGTGGTCTTTACGAAGAGGAAGATGACGTTTCTGACGAGAGAGATCACCTC
The DNA here is from genome assembly GCA_946626795.1 of uncultured Clostridia bacterium. Classification (GTDB taxonomy): domain Bacteria; phylum Bacillota; class Clostridia; order Christensenellales; family CAG-1252; genus CAG-1252. The sequence goes on along the minus strand of CAMOUZ010000039.1, from coordinate 8,132 downwards.
TTGCACCATTCCGCTATACGCTTGCGTGAGGAGCTGGGCGATGATCTCCAAAACGTGATTGGAAGATTGGAAGACGAGCATCGTCTTTTTTGACTTCAAGATGGCGGAGGCGGTGGCGAGCACGTTCCCGATCAAAGAGAGGATATTCGCGATCAATAAAAACGTTTTTTCCATAAGTTTCTCTGCCCCGTAAGATGAATGTTATTATAGTACGCGGCGCGGGAAAATACAACCGTTTCTCTTGAAAAAAGCAGAGAATTATGCTATATTTTCAGTAAGAAAGTCTCTTTGCGGCTCGGGAAAAAGGACGCCTTTCGGACGCGTCTTTGCCCTTAGCGCGGAGAGCTCGTTCTCAGGGCGCCTCAGTCAAGGCGTCGGAATGAGAAAAAGGGGAGAGAAATGAGTAAAAAATCAAAGATCGTTTTGCTTGTACTATGCGTCTTTGTCTTGACGATATCGGCGACCTGCGTTTCTCTTATCGCGCTTCGATCCGATCCGAAATGCGTGGCGCACAGAGGGCTCAGCGACACGCAACCCGACAATACGGAGGCTTCTTTCCTCGCCGCGACGGAAGCGGGATTTTACGGCATAGAGACGGACATTCGCAAGACGGCGGACGGACGCTATGTCTGCCATCACGACGAAACGGTGAAATATGCGGACGGGACGGAACTCGCCATAAAGACGTCGGATTTTTCCGCGCTTACGGCGCGTCCGATCCGAAATGAGAAGACAGAAAAAGATGCTTATCTTTGCTCTTTTGAGAGATATCTCGATATCTGCAAGCAGGGCGGGCAGGTGGCTGTCATCGAGTTTAAAGAGGATTTTTCCGAGGCGGAGATCCAAGAGATCTTGTCCATCGTGGACGGACATTACGACAGAGCGCACGTTTCGATGATCTCCTTTTATTACGAAGCGCTTTTATGCGTTCGGAAAGCGGATGAAAGCGTCTCTTTACAATATCTTTCCGAGACCAAGAAGGATCCCGTATTCGAGCGCTGTCTCCTCGACGGCGTCTCCATCGACGTTCGGGAGCCTCTCGTGACCCCTTCGCTCGTGCGCGCTTTTCATCAAAAAGGTTTGACGGTGAATACCTGGACGGTGAATAAGAAGCGAGACCTTTTCTTCCTTCGCATTTTGCGCGTGGATTATATCACCACGAATTCCATTTCGGAGTATTGATTCCGCATCTTCCCTCCGCTTTCGGCAGCGCCGAGAAGTCAGGGGCCGGGAAGGATGAAGAAGAGCATTTTTGCCATTGAACGAATGTAAAAAAAGTCGCGCCGAAGCGCGACTTTTCTTTTTTCAGCCTGTAAAGGAGATTACGCCTCGGTAGCGGGAGCGGAAATTTCCTTGTTGTAGCTCTCGTTGAGAAGGTTCATCGCCTTGAAGAATTTGTGGATGAAAACGAGCGGTCCGATACCGATCAAAGCGCCGAGGATATTCCAGCCCCAGAAAGTGCCTGCGCCGAAGCCGTAAGAAATGCCGCGCCTGTCGATCTCAGCGCCCATACGCTTACAGATGCGATGGAACCAAACCAGATCGGCGATGCCGAGGGTGATGGGGGTGAAGATAAAGGCGAGGAGCAAGAAATTCATGGTCTTCTTGCCATCTTTCGCGGCAACGATATTGATCTCTTCGCTGATGTGATACATCGCGACGAGGGGATAGATACCGAGCGTGATGATGCCGAGAAGGATGTACTTCAATAATCCTCTGTTGGTGCGCAATTGTCTCATAAAAAATCTCCTTTTTGGTTTTTCTTTCATTATATAAAAATTAATACTTAGTGTCAATATTCCCTGACAAAAAAATGAATAATCGCGCCGCATTTTGTATGGAAGTCGAGTTTTTTCAGGGAAAAGGGAAGTTTTTGTCAAAAACACACTTGAAATCATTTTTCCCGCACGCGCTTTCCGCAGACGTCCTCCGGCGTGAGCGCGATGAGGAAGGTTGCGGGCGCGTATTTTTCGATTTCGCGGGCGATATATTCACTATCGGAAGTGAATTTTCGAGAGAGCTTCTCGGATATCTCTCGGATGGTCTTATCCTCTTTGAGGATCTCCGCTCTGCCGAAGATCACGAGGCTTCTCACGGTCAGCCACCATTCGTCCCCATCCCGAACGCCCTCTTCCGTAACGGTGAAGCAAGCTTTGTCGCTCCGCGCGATGCAGTCCAACTTATACCCCGTTTTCCCGCAATGGAAAAAGATCTTTCCGCTCTCTTCGTCGTAATAATAGTCGAGCGGGATCGCGTAAGGATAGCCGTCGTCCCCTTGCAGGGCGAGTACGCCTCGCTTCTCTTTTCGCAAAAGTTCGAGGCATTCTTCTTTATCGAGTTTTTGTTTTATTCGTGATAATTTTCGGAACATCGGCTCGTCCTCTTCTTTTTCGTAAAGTCCCTTGAAAGTCCCTTGAAGAGGGGGCTTCGCACGGGGGAGAAAAAAGCGTCTTCCCGTGGAAAAGGGAAGACGCCGCGTTTATAAAATCAATTGTTTTCTTCTCTCAGCTTGTCGTAATAATTATCCAGCGCGATGACGAAAGCGATGAAGAAAGCCGCGTTCTCCGTCATATCGGTTTCCAGCCAGAAAGAGTCCTTTACGAGATTGAAATTCCTTCTGACGTGCGCCACGGGGATGCCGTTGTCGAGGATGTCGTAATGCCTGCCGATCATATCGCCGTCGATGCTGTAAGCATGCGGCGTGCCGTCCGGCGTCACGATGTCAAAATTCTGACGGAGGGAGAAGAAGGATCTTTTCTTGATCTTCAAGATCTCGTTTCCTTCCGCGTCCAAAAGATAGACTTTCGGCAAAAAGAGGGTAAAGAACTTATTGCGCACCTGATAAAGGAGTTGCTTGTCCAAGGAGAGGACCTGCTTTTTGCGGGTGAAAGTAAATACTTTCCCTTTCACGAAAAAGAGATCGTTGCCTTGGTCGTCCGTCACGGTGCTGCTGCCGCCGAAAGAAATGATTTTATTTTTGATAATGTATTTCATTGCTGACCTCCCGAAATGGTTTCTATGGATATGATATCATTTTTCGGGAGAATTATCAAGCGGGAAGGCGGGAAAAAATCAGCTTCCCGCTTCCTCCGCAAGGTCGGCGTCGAATTTCGTCCGTTGAAGGGTGCCGACGGGGTGTTTGGGCGGCGCGTAGATCGAATATAGCTTTAAAGGAACGTTTCGTCTGTTCAGTACGTTATGATAAGTCCCCGCCGGAATGAGGATGGCGGAGGAGGCGTCCGCTTCGCCGAGATAAGCCACTTCTCTCGGCTCTTTTCCCATGTATACAGAGCCCACGCCGTATTCCACGCGCAAAAATTGATCGAGCTCGGGATGGATTTCCAGCCCGATCTCCCCGCCCGCGGGAATGCACATCACGGTGACTTGGAGGTGCTCTCCCGTCCAGATCTCGCGTCGAAATGCGTCGTTCATCAAGGTCAATCGATGGATGTTGAGGATCGTCGGGATCCCGTTTTTCTTTTCTTCTTCCGCCATTTCAGTCTCCTTTCGTTTTTTTTATACTATACGTCGATCCGCCTCGAAAATGTGCGGGCGGGGAGACGCGTTTGCATTTTTTGCAAACGCCGCGCGCTCGAATTTATTAAATTACCATTAACTGTATTGTATATGTCGCCGCCCTGTGATAGAATTGAGAAGTGAGGTGCGTATGCGATCGAAAGTTTTTGCGATAGTTTGTATAGTGATCTGTGCCGTTTTGGTCTGCACGTTTTTCGCCTGTAAGTCGAAGACCGTCGTCCAATCTCCGACGGGGCTCGAACTTGACGGGAACGTCCTTTCTTGGAACGAAGTCTCCGGCGCGATCGAATACGAAGTCTATGTGGATGACGAGACGATCACGGTCTACGAAGCGCGTTACATCCTCGAAATCTATGATTACGATGTGCATACCATCACGGTGGCGGTCGTCACGCCGGACGGGAAGAGCGCGCCGAGCGAATCCGTTATTTACGTGCGCGCGCCGGCGAGCAATTCGACGCTCCCCGTTCTTTCCGCTCCGAGCAGCGGGCTCAAAATGACCTCGAATCGCCTGATGTGGAATAACGTTTCGGGCAATAACGGTTATCGCATTTATTTCAATAACACCACGATCGACATCGCGAAAGACGTCACGTTTTACGTCTTCACTTTCCCCGAGACGGGGGTCTATGATTATAGGATCTATCTCCAAACGGTGGGCGACGGCTTGACTTATTATTCCAGCGCGAAATACGAGTTTTTGATCCACGTCGAGGACGGAAAAGCGCCTCTCTTGCGGTTGGATGCGGTGCAGATCTCTTTTAATCCCATCACGAAGCGCATCGAATGGAACAACCGTCATTCGGCGGAAACCGTCACATATGAGATCTATAAAAACGACGTGCTCGAAAGCCGCATCGTCGCGAATGCGCAGTTTGACCGCATGTCCTTCGAGCCGACGCTCACGGGCGCAGAGGTGTCTTATTCGCTGCGTTTGGCGAGCAATGACGGACTCTATGCGCCCTCCGATATGAGCGATCCCATCACGTTCCCCATCGCGGACGCCGTGCCTTCCTCTTTCCGTCTCGAACGCAATGAGGCAGGGGCGTATGTCTTTGTTTGGAAAGAGGCGACTTATTGCGCGGGGTACGTTTTCGAGATCGACGGGACGGCCTATGACGTCGGTTATACGTTGGCGGACGGCGTAAGGAAGCCGAATGCCTATGTCGCGCTTCCCGGGGGGCTTTCGCAGGGAATGCATAAAGCGCGCGTCGGGACAAAAGGGGATAACGTGTATTATGCGAATTCGCCGCGCACGCAAGAGCTTGTCTTCACGTTGGGCGCGAGCGGTCTGCCAGAAGTCACGTTGGAGACGCCGGAGATCCGCTCCGTGCGCTCGGACGGGAGCACGTATTTCACTTTGGTTTTCACCTCCGTGGAAGAGGCTTCCGCTTATAAGGTCAAGTTCCTGTACGGCGAGGAAGAGAAGATTTATACCGTCACGCAAAACGGGCTTTCTTTCCGCGCGGGGGAGGGCGCGGAGAGCGACGCTTTCTTCGCTCTTCCGATGCAGTCGCTTTCGGTCTCGGTTTCGGCGGTCTCTTCTCGCGAGAACGTGCGCTCCTCTCCGTATAGCGCCTCCTTCCTCGTCTTGGCGACGGAGGACGTGTTGCCCGCGCCCGCCGCGCTTTCATATTCTTCTTACGGATTTACCTGGGACCCCGTGGAAGACGCCACGCACTACGACGTCTCGGTGAATGGCGAGATCACGCGGGTGGATAAGACGAATTATCAGCCGAGGCTTTCGGCGGGAACGTACGCCGTCAAGGTGCGCGCCGTGCCGACGAAGGGACTCTCGCTTTTTTCCGAGGAGCTCGTCGTGACGCTTCCCGCTTTGCTGGAAGCGCCGACGGTGCTTCGCCTTACGCAAGATGTTTTGAGCTTTATGGCGGCGGAGAATTCCGCAGGCTATGAGCTTTATGCGAATGGGACGAAGGTGGCGACGCTTTCTTCCAAAGATACGAGGGTGGATCTCACGACCTATATCACCGTGGACGGGAGATACACGCTCTCGCTCCGCACGCTTTCGCCCTCGGTCTCTTTTGAAACCTCCGCTTTCTCGGAGGAGATCTTTTATGTGAAAACGAATGCTTTGGTGGGCACGAGCATGAAGCCGTATCGCGTCTCGACGCCGGCGGAGTTCGTGACTTTTATCGCGCGCGATCCTTCCGCATATTTCGATCTGACCGCGTCCTCTTATGATTTCGCGAGCGTGGACGTTACGGCGCTCTCGAAAGTGTCTTTTTCGGGGCATATCCTCGGACATAACGCCGAACTGAAAAATGTGAGGCTCTTCGACAGCCTCTTCGCCTCGATGACGAACGCGGAGATCCTCGATCTTACGCTTGATCTCGACGCGCAGAACGTCGTTTGCGATCGGAGCGGTCTCCTCGCGGATTTCATGGAGAACGTGCGCCTAGCGAATGTGACGATCACTCTCGGCGGCGATGCGCAGGTGACGGAGGCGACTTCCTGCGGGCTTTTGACCTATCGCGCGGAAGAAGCGGATTTTGAAGAGCTCACCTTGATTTCGGAGCTTTCCTTTACGAGCGAATACGCGCTCTCGCTCGGCGGCTTGGCGTACACATTGACGGGTGAAGCGAAGAAGCTCGTCACGCAGGGCGGCTTGACGGTGAGCGCCAAAGATCTTGACTTTGCGGGCGTCGCCGCGGAAGGCGCGTTCTCTCTCTCGAATCAGACGACGCTTTCTTTGAAAGCGACAGGCTCTGCGCCCACGGGCTCACTCTCGCTATGCGGCGTGACGAAGAGGGCGGACGTCTCTCTTTCGAATGTGACCATAAACGGAGGCGCGGAGCTTAGGGCGGATCGCGCGTATTATTTCGGCGCCACGGAAAAGGGCGGCGCTTTCGATACGGTGACGGTCGCGGGCGACGTGACGATCACGGCGCGCGATGCCGAAGCGTTCGGCTTGATGGGCGAGGGTGTCGCTTCTCTATATGCGGTGACCTCCTCCTTGACTCTGACCTGCGAGGCGGGAGAGAATGCTCTCGTCGCAGGTGTGGCGAAGCGGATCTCGGAAGGTTCCGTGACGACGGATCGCCTCCTCTTCTCCGGCAGCCTCCTCGCCAAAGCGCCCAATGCCAGAGCGGCGTGCGTGACGGTGTATGCGGATGCGGCTCTGCTTTGTAAGGTCAAAGGGAGCGCGGAGACGAAATCTCCCTCCGCTTCGGGCGCGAACGTCGCGCTTGCGGGCGTTGCATTGGAGGCTTCGGATGTCGACGTTCTTTTTGAAGACGCATTTTTCAAGATGAAAGACGCGCCGAGCGCTTCCTTTGCGGGGGTGGTCTTGTCGGCGACGGGACGCCTTGCGGCAAGCGGCAGTTTCAGCCTTCTTGCGAAAGAGGCGATCGGGATGCTCTCGGTCAGCGGCGTGATGGCTTCGGACGGCGCGGACGCGAGTGTCGCGGTGGATTCTCTCTCGATCTCGGCGGATCTTAAAGCTGCGGACGAGCTTTCTTTCGGCGGCGTTATCGACGCGGCGAATCGGCTCGTGGGTTCGGTCTCGGCGCTCGCTGTGGAAGTCACGGCGGAAGCGGAGAATATCGTGCTCGGCGGCGTGCTTGCGCGCGCTACGGACCTCGCCCTCTCGGGGAAGACGACGGTGGATGCGAAAGTGTCTGCGGTCGGCGTCGGACGGGTGGCGGGCTTCGGCGCGGAGCTCTTGGGCGTTTCCTTCGGAAATGTCCTCGTTACGGGCGATCTCTCCTTTACGGGGAGCGGAATGCTCTGCGGCGTCACGTATGACGCCTTGGACCTCTCGGACGTGGAGAGCCGCGCGGATCTCACAGCGGAAGGGACGGTGATCGTCGCGGGCGTTGCGGGGGAGGTGGACAGAGCCTCGAACGTGCGTTTGACGGATGCGACTTTGACCGTACTTTCGGATCAAGCGGAGATATACGGCGTCGCGAAGACGGTCGCCACGGGCTTTGTTTCGGGCTCTGTTTCGGGGGCTTCCTTCGTCGCTTCTCCCGTCTCCAAGACGGGTTCCGCCTTGAAAATGTGCGGCGTGACTTCCTTCCTCGGCTCTTCGCGAGCCATTAATATGACCGATACTTCCTTCGACATCTCGTATTTCCGGACGGCGGACTTTGCGGCGGTGGCGGAGGAAGGGCAGGGGACGATCTCCGCTTTGGATCTTTCGTATAGCCTCCGCTGTCTCGCGTCGGCGTCTCGGATCGGCGGCGTCTTCGGCAGTTTTGCGGGAAATGCGGAAAATCTTGCGCTCGGCACGTCGAGCGAACCCGTGAAAATGACGGTGAAAGGCGTGACCTCTCTCGGCGGTCTCGCGCGCATCGCGGACGCCTCTTTCGCGGGGGTGAATGCTTCCCTTCGTCTCGATCTCGATCTCTCGGGGGAGAGCGAGGTGGGCGGCGCTTTTGCGACGGTTTCGGGCGAAGCCTCCTTTGAAGGCTCCTCGTTGGCGCTGAACGTGAGAAAGGAAGGGGAAGGACAGCTCTTCCTTGGCGGCGCGGCGGCGCGTCTTTCCGGCGTTCTTCGCGGCGCGAACGTGAATGTGGATCTCGCCTCGAACGGCGAAACGGATAAAGGGGGGGGCGTCGTCTCCCTTATGACGG
>CAMOUZ010000038.1 GCA_946626795.1 uncultured Clostridia bacterium | reverse complement strand
CCCTTCTCATTTTCTTCCTCTTCGGGCGAGAAAGGATCTCGCGATTCCCTATTCGTCTTCGCCCGTTTCCAAGGCGCGAATGAGATCCATCAGTCTCGCCACGCGGGCGATCTCCTTCTTGCTGAGTCCGAAGATCTGCGAGGTCATATAAGCGGTCATCCCTTCGGGCATGGGGATATCCGGCTCGGGCATGCTGAGACAGAAGAGCGCCACCGTCAGCTCCACGCCTTTCACCCGTCCGAGGAGGGGGAAGGAGCGATAACAAGCCTCGGCATACCTGACGAGGGGCTTCGCGAGGCGGACGTCCATCACGCACACGCCGAAGGACAAGGCGTCCACATACGCTTCTTGCAATACGGCGGGATATTCCGCGTAATGCTCGGGCTTGCGGCAAGAGACCGTCATCGGCAGGGCGCTCGGAACGACGGTGAGCTTCCCTTTATGCTTGGCAAGGAGCCTCTCCGCGAGGATCTCCCGCTTGGTCATGGGGCTCAACGAGGCACGCAGAAGCAAAGCATCGAAAAAGCGGTCCATTTCCTTATGGCGGAGCTCGCCGAGGAAGGCGACGGCATTCCCGATCACCTCGTCGTCATCCAGCCTGAAAAGCAGGGCGACGCATTTGCGAAAATCCGCGTCCGTCAACATGGACTGCAAGAAAATGTCCGCCGTCCCGGCGTGCTTGCGCACGTAAGTGCGGAGGACGGTGACGATGATCTCCGGCATCATGCCGTTATACATCACGTCATAGCGTTTCCTGCCCTTCAAACCCTTTAAGATCACGGAAGCGGGATACTCCCTATAAAAGGAGAAAAGATCCTTCAAGACCGCTTCGCCCGCGGCTCTTTCGCCCGCATTGTAATGCACGCCCGCCGCCACAAAATACGCTTCCGGCGCATAAGGCGCTTTCGCAAGGAGCTTCGCGGCAAGAGCGCGACCCAAGGCATAATCCTTCGCCGCGTCCGCCGCCGCCACGGCGTAATAAAGCTTGGAGGCGTCGCCGTCCACCTTTTCCAAAAGGGGGAGATATTCCTTTTCCTTGCAGACGCCCACCAAGACATAGAGCGCGAAAGCGTCCTGCGGATCCCGCTCCACCGTCTCTTTCGCCAGCCGATACGCCGCGTCGGCGTCGCCTTTCCTGACATAACAGCGGAGGGCGATGTCCATCGCCTCGGGATAATACTCGGAAGAGGGCTTCACCTCGGAGAGAAGGTCCAGCGCCTTGTCGTATTCGCGCACGCGCACAAGCCCCAGCGCGCGATCCAGCGTCTCGGCATGATCCTTCTCAGGCTCTTTCCCCACGAGGAAAAGACCGTTTCCTCCGCTTGTCGGCGGAGCGTCGAAACCGGAAGCCATCTCTTCCATCATCTCGTCCATCGCGTCGAGCGCGTCCTCATCGCCGTCGAGACGTGCTTTCTTTGTGATATAATACACGGATTCATAGAGCTTGCCCGCGCCGCCCGTTGCCCGTGCCATCAATTCATACGCCGCGCTCTTTCCTTCATTCCCCGAGCAAATGACCGAGAGAGCGACGTCCATCGCCTCGTACTGTCTACCCATACGAAGATAAATATCGGCAAGGGTGAGTCTGTACTCCGCATTTCCCTTGCCGTTCACCGCGTTTTCACAATACACGAGCGCCTGCCTCAGCTCGCCCCTGTCGAGGGCGGCGAGAGCCAGCTTGTAAAAGCTCTCGGGCGACTGCTCAAAGCTTATGATCATATCGCCTCCAAATATTCACGACGTCCTCCTTGCCGAATACATAGCGTTTGCCGCAGAAATGGCAGACCACCTCGATCTCGCCGCGCTCCATCAGAAGATTCACGGAATCCCCCCTGCCGAGGGTGATGATGGCATTCGACATCTGCTCCACACTGCATTTGCAACGATATTCGGGCACGGTGGGCGGGAAATACTCGATCTGAAAATGACCGAAATAATCTTTCAAAATGTCCGCGGGGGACTTCACGCGAAGCACTTCGCCGATATCCGCAAAATTCGAGACGATGTCCTCCACTACGACGAGGATATGATCGGGGCAATTCGGCATGGGCTGTACGATAACGCCGCCTGCGGAAAGGCAGGAGCCGTCTACCCCGATCTTGACGCTGAGCGCGAGCGCGGTAGGCGCGCCTTCGCTCCGCGTGAAATACCAAGCGAAATCCTCTTCGAGATTTCCCCTCACGAGCTCGGTCTTGCCCACATAAGGCTCTTTAAGCCCGAGATCCTTGATGACGGTGATGAAGCCTTCGCTCCCCACGCCCTTGAAAAGATCCTGCTTGCCATTCCCGAGGGGCGGGAGAGTTGCGTCCTTATTCTGCACATAGCCGCGCACCTTCGCGCCGCTGTCCGCCGCCACGATGATATTCCCGAGGACGCCTTTATCCGTCACTTGGATGCTGAGCTTCTCCTTCTCCCCTTTGAGCTCATTCGACATATACGCCGCCACGGAAAGCACCTTTCCGAGGGCTTCCGCCGCGAGCGGAGAGAGGGAATGAAGACGAATGGCTTCATTCACAAGATCGGTCGTCTTGAAGGCGACCACTTTGACTTGCCCGTCGAAGACGAGCGCTTTCTCGATGCTATCCATAAAAAACTTATTTCTTCCTCTTATAAGAGACGTGCTTGGACTGCTGTTTTTTCTTCTTCTCGGGCTTCGCCTCGACGACGAGGCCGCCATTCTCTTCTTGGAGACGCTTCGCCGCCTGTCCGACCGCCGTATTTTCCTGCGCGAGCTTCTTCGCTCTCTGCTCCTTATAAGGATTCACACCGCGACGCGCCTGCTGTTTCTTCATAAGATCCCCTTTTCCATTCTCATACAGGGGACGGATGAAATTCCCGAAGACTTTCTGCGCCGCGCTCATCCAGATGGAGCCGAGGAAGACGAAACCGATGAGGAGGAGCAAGATGCCGATGATGATGGCGAACGCTGCATTCCAAAGCGTCAAAGCGAAGACGCCGATGGTGAAAGCGGAGGTGAAGAGCGCCGTGGGCCACACGACGAGGGGCAAAATGAAGCTATTCTTCACAGCGTCCTTGAACTTAAAGCGATAACAAGCGAACATCGGGAGGAGAAACTCCAAGACCGTGACCGCCGCCCACGTGAAGAGGATGAGGAAGACGAAAAGTGTCCAAGAGCCACCCGTCGCGCCCGTGGTCTTCATAAGACCGATATGCCACACCGCGCCGTAAAGGACGCCGCACATAAAGACCGCAAAGCAAACCGCCACGATGAGGAAGGGCTTCCAAAGCTTCTTGATCCCGCGGAAGAAACTGCGCACGGGGCGCACATTCTCTCCCCACATATAGCCGCGGAGACAATGGAAGAGACCGGAGAGTCCGAAGACCATCGGAATGATGCTCGCGGACAAAACGGGGACATACACCTTCATATAATGACGGAAAAGGATCACATATCCCTCCGCCATCGTATTCACGACGCCGGGATATCCGATGCCGATATGCCCGATGAAATTATACCCATTATTCGTGAAAACATCACTCTTCGCGAGCAAGGGCCAAATGAAGACGCAGAAAAGGAAGGGCAAGGCGAAGATGGCGACATACAAGACGTTCATCAGGAACATCCTGCGCAGATTATCCGAGAGGACGCTCGTTGCGTGCTTGACGGAATGCTGCTCAACGTCACCGCTATTCGTGCGCTGATCCTTCTCGACGGTAAGTTTCATCAATAAATCTACTCTACTCATAAAGCTCTCCTATCCGCTATTTTACACTAAAATCATAAAATATCAAACTAAATATAAGTTAATTCTTTGACATTACTATGATTTTTTGATAGCATTTATTGCGGAAGAAGCGGATACCGCTTCCCTTTTTCGGAGGAAATATGAGAAAAATCAATCTCGCCGTCGTCGGCGCGACCGGCATGGTAGGCAACAAATTCCTTGAAGTCCTCACCGAGCGCAAGCTCCCCGTGGAGAACTATTATCTCTTCGCCAGCGCGAAAAGCGCGGGCAAAGTCATCGACTTTATGGGCAAGCCCCATACCGTCATCGAGCTCACCGAAGAGAACGTGAAGAAAGTGAAGGTGGACATCGCCCTTTTCAGCGCGGGCGGCTCCGTCAGCAAGACTTTCGCTCCCATCTTCGCGGCGCAGGGCGCCATCGTCGTGGACAACAGCAGTCAATGGCGCATGGACAAGGACGTGCCCCTCGTCGTCCCCGAGGTGAATCCCGACGACGTCACCTGGAATCACGGCATCATCGCGAACCCGAATTGCAGCACCATTCAGGCGATGCTCGCCTTGAAGCCCCTTGACGAGAAATACACGATCAAGCGCGTGGTGTATTCCACCTATCAGGCGGTGAGCGGCGCGGGCGTGCAAGGCTATAACGACCTTAAAGACGGCATCGAGGGCGTAGCGCCGAAGAAATTCCCCTATCCCATCTTCGCGAACGTCATCCCGCAGATCGACGTCTTCCTCGACAACGGCTATACCAAGGAAGAAGAGAAGATGATCAACGAGACGAGGAAGATCCTCGGCAAGCCCGATCTCCGCGTGACGGCGACCACCGTGCGCGTCCCCGTCTTCCACGGCCATAGCGAGAGCATCAATATCGAATTCGAGAAGCCCTGCACCTTGGAAGGCATCCGCGAGGCTCTATCCTCCTTCCCGAATGTCATCCTCGTTGACGACGACAAAAACGCCAAGTACCCCATGCCCATTTATGCGGAGAATCACGACGAAGTGTATGTCGGGCGTATTCGCCTCGATTACAGCGTGGAGAGCGGCTGCAACCTCTTCGTCGTTGCGGACAATATCCGCAAAGGCGCGGCGACGAACGCCGTGCAGATCGCACAGCTCCTTTTGGAAAAGGGCTTGGTGAAATAAAGACAGAACATAACAGTACATCTACATTGTTTCCGTCTTCAAAACAGCGCAGTTACGTACGAAAGTACGCGCCTGCGCTGTTTTTCGACGAGGCTCGACAAGGGACGCATGGGCGCATAAACCGTGCGGCGACGAAGGCCGTAAAGGAGATGTGCGTTTATCTGCGTTCGAATTTTATGCGGACAGCAGGCACCACCCCACCCCCACAGTTCAACACATCGTGTATGCCGATCATATCCCCGTCGCAGGCTTTGGCGGAATCTTCATAATCGGGATAAGGCGAACGCGTCCACCACCAGCCGTAAGGACCATCATTGAGCTTGTTTCCGCGCCAAGGGCTGAAACCCTCCGCGTACATTCGGCTGGCGCCCATCGCACGAGCGTAATCTGTGGGGATTTTATAGGCTTCGCGCGAATCCGAGGAAAGCATATCGATGCCGAAAGTCTTGCTGACGATCTCCGCCGCGCTGAGGAGAAAGACCGTGTCCTCCGTATCCTCGCAGATATGATGATTCCATGTCTCGTTCGTGGAAGCGACGCTGTTATCCACCTTCATTTTGAGGATCATCGCCTGCTCTTCTAAGCTGAACGCCGCCAAAAAGAAATCGCGGATCAGCCAATGGCGAATGCCGCTCGGCTCGTACACGTTCTCATTTCCCGAGAACCAAAGTTTCTCCTTTTTCATGTCGGCAAGGACAGGATCGCTCCCGAATTCGTAAGAACACGCGGCGAGGATCTTATCGCTGAAAAGAAACACGACGCCGTCTCGGATATGCAAGACGCACCACTTGACGGGACAGACCTTAAACCAATATTCCTTCCCTTCCTCGATGGGCTCTCCGTTCAGGAAAGCGTATTGATCGCAGCTCGGATCCGCTTTCAGCCTCGCATAATACGCGCCGTCCGAGCCGAGATAATAGCCACAAGGATCGGGCGTCTCCGAGACAGAAACGGAGGGCTCCTTCAAGTCCTGCGGGAATGCGCCGAAATATACGTATTTGTCCTCATTCGTCAGATGATAAACGTCGGGAATATTCGCATTCTTTTCCATATCATTCTCCTCTTTCCTTCTCGGTAGCCCATCAAAGGGCATTCACAGGAAAGCATGAAGGGATCATTTCGTCGCGAGATACGCTCCCCTGATCTTTGCGGGAGCTTCGCGGAGGAAGGCGTCGTATTTCTTCTTCCAAACAGATACTTTCTCCGCGTCGTAGCGCGAGGGGACGGAGCGGGCGAGGAGATATGCGCGAAGGGCATCTCCGAGGGCGGTCTTCACCATCGCGACGAGCTCTTTATTCTGCAAAGTAGTGCGGAAGCCGCGAAGGAAAGCGCGGACATCCACGTCCTTGATATTCTTGCGATCCAAGGTGGCGAGCGCCACAACACCTTGATCGAAAAGCCCCGATGAAAAGAGCGCATCCAGCTCCTCGGCGGGGAGCTTTTCGAGCACCTGACGGAAGACGTACTGTGCAGCGAAATACGCGCCGTATCTGCGCGTGAAACCGACGCTGTATTTCCAGAGCGCCTCGGCGGAGAAAGGCTTGTCCTCCATCCCTTTTACGAGGGAGACGAGCTCCGCCGCCGCCTTCAACGTGATCTCGATGCCCGAGCCGCAGAAAGGACGCGTCATAAAGGCGCTGTTCCCCACGAGGGCATATCCATTCGCCACGAGGACGCCGAGAGGATAACGCAGGGGGATACATTCCCTTTGGGAATGCAAGAGCTTGTCCCCGAGGGCAGGCTCATGCGCGCGGAGGAAGGCAATCCCCCTCTCCTTCTCTTCCGACGTGATCTCCCGATACTTGCCGAGGAAGACGTCCACGCCATCCCATTCCGGCTCGCTCTTGCTCCAAGCGAGGATAAAGCCCGTGGGACAGAGATAAACGTTGGGCGCGGGCTCTTGCGCCGCCGCTTTTACATACATCTCACGATACGCGACGATAAAATCCTCTTCGAGCAAAGGATCGTTCACCAAGAAAGAATCGGGCGTGGAGAGACGACAAGGGGAGAAAAGCCCCGAAGAATCGATGACGAGATCCGCCGCAAAGCTCTCTTTCTCCGTGCGAACGCCCTTGACGAAACCGCCTTCGATGATAAGCTCCGTGACCTTCTCGCCGAAAAGCAGTCTGCAAGCGCGCGGCAGACGGCCGATGAGGAAGCGAATGAGCCGCTCACGATGGACGTCCAAGGCATTTCCCGCGCGGTCGGGCTGCTTAATCTTGCTTTCTCCCGACGGCGCGTAATAATGCAAGACCTGTTTCGGAATGGCGACGCCTTCGGGGAGACGGAGCTTGACGTCGCGGAAAGTGGAAGGCTCCACGGAGTCGTACCAAGGATAGCCGAGATCTTCCTCCCTGCGCGCCTCGATGACCGTGACGGAATGACCCGCTTCGGAGAGCTCTTTCGCCGCATAAAGTCCGCCGATCCCCGCGCCGATAATGACGATCTTCTTTTCCGACATCATTTCGTTTTCCCCCTTAAAACACTTTGAAAGCAACCTTTCAGACAGACTTATCGACCGCTTTTTCGCCACGCTCGCGCTTCTTCATGAAGGCGAAGACAACGGACATCACGAGCGCCACGCCCCAGCCCACGGGCCAAGCCCACCAGATCCCCTTCGAGCCGAGATAGGTGGAGGCGAAGGCAAAGGCAAGCCCCACGCGAAGGGCGAGATCCACGAAGGTGCTGATCATAAAGCACCCCATTCTCTCCGAGCCGCGGAGAACGCCGTCCGCCACGAGCTTGCCCGCCACGATGACATAAAAGGGCGAGACCGTCGTGAGGAAATCATGTCCGACGCCGAGCGCCTCGTCGCTTCCCTTATTCAGGAAAAGATACATGATCTTTTCATGCAGAAAGAAATAGACGATGAAGAAAAGCAGCGCGATGCAAAGCGCAATGACGACGCCCCATTTGAACCCCTCTTTCACGCGCGCCTCTTTTCCCGCCGCGAGGTTCTGCGCCGTATAATTCGAGACGCCGTTTCCCACTTGGTGCATGCTCGTGACCGCGAAATTATTAAATTTCACCGAGGCGGCATAGCCCGCGATGGTCGCCGTGCCGAAAGAATTGATGAGCCCCTGCAAAAGGATATTTCCCACCGAAATGAAACTCTGTTGGAGGGTGCTCGGAATCCCCACGAGGAGAAAATCCTTCAACGCCGCCTTAGAGAAAAGGCGTGGTCTTCCCTTCGTCTTCACCTTGCGGAGCTTCGTAAGGAGGGCGACGACCGCCGCCACCGAGCTCACGCCCTGACAGATGAAAGTCGCCCACGCCACTCCCTTGACTCCCATCTTGAAGACGGCGACGAAAAGGATATCCATCCCCACGTTCGCAAGGGAGGACGCCACGAGGAAAAGAAAAGGCGTCAGCGAATCCCCGAGCGCCGCAAAGATGCCCGTGGAGACATTATAAAAGAAAAGGAAGAGGAGTCCAGCGAGGTAAATATAAAGATATGCGAGGCTGTCCGAGAGGATCTCGACGGGAGTATTCAGCGCTTGGAGAAGGGGCTTCGCCGCGAGAAATCCCGCGCCCATGAGAAGGAGCGCCACCGCGAACGTGGAAAGAAAAGAGGTGCTTATCGCGCTCTTCATCTCCGTATAGTCCTTCGCGCCGAAATTCTTTGCCGTGGCGATCGAAGCGCCCATATTGCAGCCGAAGGCGAAGGCAAGGAGCATCAAAGTGATCTCATAGCTATTCCCCACGGCGGCAAGCGCCGCTTCGCCAATGAATTTCCCCGCGACGATGCTGTCCGCGATGTTATAGATCTGCTGAAAAACGACGCTCAAAAAGAGAGGCAGGATATACCTCAAAAGCACTTTATTCGTTTTTCCGACCGTCAAATCCACCATATTCCTTTATACAATATATGCCGCGCATTATGCCATGGGGTCCGAGCGGCAAAATCCGCGATGCCGAACCGCCGTCCCCCCTTTCAAACAGAATGCCCGCGTACTGCGAGCATTGCCGTATTTTCTATTCTTTTGCGCCCGCCAATCTTCGCCGCTGTCGGCGACGAAGGCGAAAACGAAGCGCCCTTTTATCCGCCCCCGATTATGCCGTGACGATCTTGCTCGCCTTCTGCAATCCCAGCTTCTCGATGGCGTCCTCACGCATCTTGTATTTCAAGATCTTGCCGGCGGCATTCATCGGGAAAGAATCCACGAAGTCGATATATCTCGGCACCTTGTGGCGCGCCATATTCGCGCCGATATATGCCTTCATCTCGTCGGCGGTCATGGTCTCGCCCTCTTTCAAAATAATACACGCCATGATCTCCTCGCCGTATTGCTCGTCGGGCACGCCGATGACCTGTACGTCAGAGACTTTCGGATGCGTATAGATAAATTCCTCGATCTCTTTCGGATAGATATTCTCGCCGCCGCGGATGATCATATCTTTCAGCCTGCCCGTGATGCGGAAATTCCCGTCCTTCGTGCGGCAAGCGAGGTCGCCCGTATGCAGCCAGCCGTCCTTATCGATGGCGGCTTCCGTTGCCTTGGGCATCTTATAATATCCCTTCATTATGTTATAGCCGCGCGCAAGGAATTCGCCCGTGACTTCGTCGGGGCAATCCTCTCCCGTCTCGGGATTCACAATGCGACATTCGATCTCGGGAAGCGGCCGTCCCACCGTCCCCACGCGGACCTCCAAAGGATCGTCCGTGGAGCTCATCGTACAGCCGGGAGACGCCTCGGTCTGACCGTACACGATGACGATCTCGGGCATGTGCATCTTCTCCACCACGTCCCGCATCA
>CAMOUZ010000037.1 GCA_946626795.1 uncultured Clostridia bacterium | reverse complement strand
CCAAGCCGCGCATCATCGAGAACTTATTCTCCGCTGCGGCGAGCTCCTCATAGGCGCGCGAAACGTAGTCGAACATCATCTTGCCTTCGGGCGTCAGCTCCATTCCTTTCGCCGTGCGGACGAAGAGTCTGCCGCCGAGCTGTTCTTCCAGCTGCTTGATCCCGTAAGAAACGGCGGGCTGGGAGATAAAGAGCTCTTTGGACGCTTTGGAGAGATTCCCCGTCTTCGCCACCACATAGAAAACTCTGTAAAATTCCAGCTTGACCACGCGCACACCTCCTTTCTATCACTATAAAAAAATTATATACATTACGCGCGTAAAAGGCAAGGGTTTTTTATCGCATTGCGGAGACTCCGCCCACCGACAGGGAAAATCCATTCCGTGCCGAAAGACCAAAAGTTCCCTATATCAAGGCAAAAAACTTTTCTTTCCGATAAAAAACAAAGCGACGCGCAATGAAAACGAAAAACACCGCAAAGACAAGCGCCCTATTACCCACCCCCGGCGACGACGAAGAAAGGTCAAATACAAAGCTCGGCAAAAAATCTCGCAGTATTTCATCAAACCCAGCGACAACGGAGAGTGGTGCAAAGACAAGCGCCCTATTACCCAACCCCGGCGACGACGGAGAAAGGCTCAGATGCGAGGCTCGACAAAAAACCGCGCAAACTTTAAATCCAACGACAACGGAGAGCGGCGCAGAGACAAGCGCTCTATTACTTAACCCCGGCGACTCAGATGGTTTGTTTCTGTCTTCAAAACCGCGCAGATATTTCATCGAACCAAACGACAACGGAGAGTGGTGCAGAGACAAGCGCTCTACGAAGAAACGGACAGGCGCGTACTAAGCGTACGTAACTGTCCGTTGATGAGTTAGTTAGCGAAGTATATGCGCCGCTATACGTTGTCGTTTTAATTATTGCCTTTGCGCACCACATCATGCGCCCCGCCTTCCACGATGCTCGTGGAAGACACGAGAGTAAGATTCGCTTTCTGTTGAAGCTCCTCGATGGTCTTCGCGCCGCAATTACACATCGTGCTCTTGACCTTCTGCATGGACATCGCCACGCCGTCTTTGAGCTTGCCCGCATAAGGAACATAGCTATCCACTCCTTCTTCGAAGGAGAGAGAGGTCTTGCCACCGAGATCATACCGCTGCCAATTGCGCGCGCGGGCGCTCCCCTCGCCCCAATATTCTTTCATATACGTGCCGTTGATCTTCACGATCGTAGTCGGGCTCTCGTCGAAACGGGCGAAATATCTGCCGAGCATGATGAAGTCCGCCCCCATCGCGAGCGCGAGTGTGATATGATAGTCATGCACGATGCCGCCGTCCGAACAGATGGGGACATAGATGCCCGTCTCTTTATAATACTCGTCGCGGGCTTTCGCCACCTCGATGACCGCCGTGGCTTGTCCTCTGCCGATGCCCTTGGTCTCGCGAGTGATACAGATGGAGCCGCCGCCGATCCCCACTTTCACGAAGTCCGCGCCGCATTCCGCAAGGAAACGGAAGCCCTCCGCACTGACCACGTTCCCCGCGCCGACTTTGACCTTGTCGCCGTATTTCTCGCGAATAAAAGCGATGGTCTTCTTCTGCCATTCCGAATATCCCTCGGAGGAATCGATGCAGAGACAGTCCACGCCCGCCTCCACGAGCGCGGGAACGCGCGCCTCATAGTCGCGGGTATTGATGCCTGCACCCACCATATAGCTTTTATGCTCGTCCAAAAGCTCATTCGCATTCTCTTTATGCGAATCATAGTCCTTGCGGAAAACAAGGCATTTCAGCCTGCCCTCTTTATCCACGAGCGGGAGGGTATTGATCTTATTGTCCCAGATGATGTCATTCGCTTCGCTGAGCGTTGTGTCCTCTTTCGCCGTGACGAGCTTTTCGAGCGGGGTCATAAAAGTGGAGACCGCCGCGTCCATCGAGGTATGCCCCACGCGATAATCGCGACTCGCCACGATGCCGAGGAGCTTGCCAAACGCCGTGCCGTCATCCGTGACAGCCATCGTATTATGCCCCGTGCGCTCTTTCACAGCGAGAACGTCGCGGAGTGTCGAGCTCGGCATCAGATTGGAGTCGCTGACGATGAAGCCTTTCTTATAATGCTTGACTTTGCGCACCATCTCCGCCTCGCTCTCGATGGACTGCGAACCATAGATGAAGCTCATGCCGCCCTCTTTCGCGAGCGCGATCGCCATCGTATCGTCCGAGACCGCCTGCATAATGGCGGAGACCATCGGGATATTCAAGGAGATCGGAGAGCTTTCCGCGCCTTTTCTGTACTTGACGAGAGGGGTCTTTAAACTGACTTTATCGGGCGTACATTCGGAAGAAGAATATCCGGGAACGAGAAGATATTCTCCGAAGGTACGGGAAGGTTCATCAAAATAACGTGCCATGACAGTCTCCTTTGTTTGTATATTTGGGTAAATGATAGTATCTCTGCAAAAAAAATGCAAGCATTTTTCGCTTTTTTCGTCAAAGATTCCTTACAACGGCGGCGATATAGCGCGTCAGCGACGCCGCGGCTCTGTCTCCCGCCGCCTTCACTTCCTCGTGAGACAAGACCTGTCCGCCGAGTCCCGCCGCGGGATTACTGATGAGGCTCACGCCCAAGACTTCGCGTCCCATATGACGCGCCGCGATCGCCTCCACCGTCGTGGACATCCCGACAGCGCTTGCGCCGAGGAGATGAAAAGCGCGCACTTCTTCGGGGCTTTCGTAATTCGGCCCCGTCGTCTGCAAATACACGCCGTGCTTCATCTTGATCCCGAGCTCTTGCGCCGTCTTCTCCAAGAGCGCTCTCCCCCTGCGGGAATACACCTCGCTCATATCGGGGAAACGCGTGCCGAAGCGCTCGTCATTCGCGCCCACCAAAGGGGAAGGCACGAAAGTGGAGATCTGCCCGTCGATGATCATGAAGTCCCCCGCCTTGAAGGTGGGATCGATGCCGCCCGCCGCATTCGTGAGAATGACGGTCTTCGCCCCGAGCGCGCACATCAAGCGGACGGGGAGCACCACTTCGCCCATCGAATATCCTTCGTAATAATGGATACGTCCCTGCTGAATCACCGCCTTCTTTCCTTCGAGATAGCCGAAAAGGAGCTTGCCGTTATGCCCGCTGACCGTGCTTACGGGATAGCCTTCGATCTCCTTCGCGGACAAAGCACAGACCGTCTCCAAGCTCTCCGCCAACGCGCCGAGCCCACTGCCGAGCACGATAGCGACGTCCGGCACGAAATCCGTCCTTTCGCGAACGGACGAAACCGCCCGCAAAACTCTCTCATAATCCGTCATAGCATCCTCCTTTCTTTGCCGCTTTGGCGGCGAAAAAGCTCACTCGTTTTGACGCAAAAAGCTTTCCCCTATAAAGGAAATCTCCCTTGCGCGCCCCTTGGGAACGGCGTCTCTCCTTTCTTCCCGAAAGCCGAAAGCTCGCTTTTCTCAAAAGCACGCATAAAGCCGACGATCCTTGCATCATACTTTATTATAGAACATTTTTCGGGTGAGGTCAATGAAGTGTTTGCTCGTGGTCAATACGCTCTGCGGAAATGCCTCCAAAGTGAATGAAGACGCATTGCTCCGCCTCTATGCGCCTGAGGACGACGTCACGGTGCGTTATATCCGAAGCGCGGAGGATTCTTACTCTTTGGATGGCGTGGATAAGCTCATTCTCTGCGGCGGGGACGGCACTCTCCACCACGCGCTCGCTCTCGCGAAAGATAAAGCCATCGATCTTTATTATCTCCCCGTCGGCACCTTCAACGAGACGGCGAAAGACGTGAAGCCCCAAGGCGAACTTGCCAGGCTCGGCAAGATCGGCGAGACGGACTTTGCTTACGTCGCCGCGGCGGGCTCTTTCACCGACCTCGGGCAATCCTCCTCCGCGAAACAGAAAAAGCGTTTCAAGATCTTCGCTTATTTTTTCCACATCTTGAAAAGTTATCGCGTACATCGCATCCGCGCAACGATCTCTTACGGGGATTTTTCCGAAACGGAGGACTACACCCTCATCATGCTCTCCAACGCCGCGCGCTGTTTCGGCTTCCGATTCAACCGTCTTCATCGCCATAACGACGACGAGCTCCAACTTCTCACGATCAAAGCGCCGAAAAAAGACAATCTCTTGGGACGAATCAAGATGTTCTTCCCCTTTTTCCGCGCCTTTTTTATCGGGTTTTCCGAACCGCATTTCGGAAAGAGCGTCCGCTTCCTCTCCCTGAAAGAGGTCTCGCTTTCTCTCCCCGAGAAGACGGATTTCTGCTTGGACGGTGAGCGCCGCGTCCTTTTCGGCGACCTCACGGCTCGGACGGTCACCCACGCCGCCCGCGTCCGCATTCTTTCGCCCCGCCATCCTTTTTAGCCTCCCTTCCCCGCTATATTGATCTCGCGCCCTCGCTCGCGTAAATGGCTTGCGCCTCGCTTTTTCTCCCCGAAAAACCTTTTTTCGCGCGCACTTTGAAAGAGATAACCTTTTTCGCGTCGTGGAAAAGATCGAAAAAAACTTCTTTCTTTTCGCTCCTCGGAATATTTCGCAAGGCGCCGTCGTATAAATGTACAGAAAAAGTTTTTGGAGGCGTGTATGGATAAATTTGATCTCTATAACGATATAGCCACGAGGACGGGTGGCAACATATATCTCGGCGTTGTGGGACCCGTTCGCACGGGCAAATCGACCTTTATCAAGAGGTTTATGGAGACCTTGGTCTTGCCTGCGATCACAGACGTCAACGAACAAAAACGCGCGACGGACGAGATGCCGCAATCGGCGGCGGGCAAGAGCGTGATGACCACCCAGCCGAAATTCGTCCCCGCGGAGGCGGTCCCCGTCAAGCTCGAAGGCGGCATCGAGGCGAAAGTGCGCCTCATCGACTGCGTCGGTTATATGGTGGAAGGAGCGGAAGGCGCTACGGAAGACGGCAAGCCGCGCATGGTGCGCACGCCTTGGTCGGAAGAGGAAATCCCCTTCGAGAAAGCCGCGGAGATCGGCACGGAAAAGGTCATCACCGAGCATTCCACCATCGGCATCCTCGTCACGCAAGACGGCTCGATCACAGACATCCCGCGCGCTTCGTACGTGGAGGCGGAGGAACGCGCCGTACGTGAAATGAAAGCGCTCTCCAAGCCCTTCGTCGTGATCCTGAACGCAAAAGATCCCGCCTCCCCCGACACGGAGAAGCTCAAAGACGCCCTCGCCGAGCGTTACGGCGTCAGCGTGCTTGCGAAAGACGTCCTGCATATGGGCGAAGAGGATGTGATGGAGATCCTCGAAAGCATTCTCATGGAATTCCCGCTGAAAAAAGCGGATTATATCATCCCCGAATGGATGCGCGCGCTCAGCGACGGAAACAGCATTCTCGCGGAACTCTTTGAGAAAATCGGCGAGAGCGCGGAAGGCGTCACGAAGATGCGTGACGTGAAAAAGCTCCTCTCCGCCGCGGAGGGAAGCGAGGACTTCGAGGAGATCACCGTGGAGAAACTCGACGCTTCCTGCGGCAAGGCGGTCCTCTCCGTCCGTCCTCGCGAACATCTATTCTATAAAGTCATCTCGGAAGAGACGGGCACCGAGATCGACGGCGAATACGGCATGATGACCTACGTGCGCTATCTCAGCAAAGCGGGCGAAGCTTATAAAAAGCTCAAAAGCGCGCTGGACGACGTGGAGACAAAAGGATACGGCGTCGTCGCTCCCACCCTCGACGAGATGGTCTTGGAAGAGCCCGAAATCTTCAAGCAGTCGGGGCGTTGCGGCGTCAGGCTGAAAGCCTCCGCTCCTTCCCTGCATATTATGCGTGTGGACGTCAATACCGTCGTGGATCCCATCGTCGGCAGCGAACAACAAGGGGAAGAGATGGTGAAATATCTCCTCTCGGAATTCGAGACGGACAAAAAAGGACTCTGGGAGACGAATCTCTTCGGGAAGTCTCTGAACGCGCTCGTGAAAGAGGAAATGGACAACAAACTCTCGGGCATCCCGGAGGACGCGAGAAATAAAATGCGCAAGACGCTCGGCAGGATGGTGAATGAAGGAAAAGGCGGCATGATCTGTATCTTGCTTTAAGACAAAATCGGACGAAAAAAAGCGGGAATAATCTCCCGCTTTTTTCTTTTCACTGCACGGTGAAAATCCGCTTTTTCGGGATTATTTTTCCTTTTTTCGGAGCATTTCTTCCGCTTCGTAAGCGGGCACGGTGACGAGGCGGGTCTTGATGAGTCCCTTCTCCACCAGCGCCGCCGTCTCTTCAAAGAAGAATTCGTCGCGGAAGCTCTCTTTCGTTCCTTTTCCGAGCGAGAAACGTTTCGCGATCTCCGCGACAAGGCGCAGAGCCCTCTCCAAGCCGAGATCGGACTTCACCCGTATCATCATCGGAGTGTCGACGAAAGATTTCACGCCGCTCCGATCTTTTTGATGATAGACGGAAGTAGGATAATCCTCGGGACAGAGCGCAAAAAAGAGGCAGAGCGTCTTCCCGCGAACCCGCGATTTCAAGAGGGGCTGTCTGCCGTACATAAAGGTTTCGCCCGCAAAGCTCTTCCTCACCTTGACATTCTTCAAGGCGAGGATCGCGGACTTGACCGCCGCATAGCGATCCTTTCTCTCCACGCTCCCCTGCTTCATTTTCGCCGCAAAGCCGCGCACGTATTTTTTCAAAGTGACGTATCTCCCCTCGCGGTCGATGGCGCTATACGCTTCCATCTCGCCGGAAAGATCTTCCACAAGATCAAAGACCACCTCTTCCGGCTCTTCTTCCGTTTCTTCCGAGGGCTCCTCGCCTTCCTCTTCTTCGGCTTCCTCTTCCGCGAGCTCGAAAAGGACTTCCTCCTCTTCCTCCGCTTCCGCTTCTTCCGTCGCCGCTTCCGAGGCGGGCGTAGTCAAAAGATCCTCCTCGATGACTTTTTCGGACTCTTCTTTCGAGAGTTTGCGCTCGATCTTCTTGATGAGCTTGCGCTCGATAAGAGGCTCGGTCTCCTCATATGGATAGAGCGCGGCGTAATCCGTCGTTTCGATCTCATTCTGCGTGAACTCCGCTTTCTCCATCATTTCGTCGATGAGTTTCTTCGCTTTGCGAAGGGCGAGATCACTCCTGACCTTTATCATCATCGGGCATTTCTCGTAACACTTATAGCAAGAGACGTCCCTTTGATGATAGACCTCCGCATCGTAGGCTTTGGGGTCGAGCGCGAAATAAAGCGCCAAGGTCTTGCCTCTGACCTTCATCATAAGATAGACCGAGCGCCCTTTGCGGAAAGTGTCCGCCTTCCAAGAGATGCGAGACTTCAAAGGATAAGAAAGACAATGATTTTTCAGCGCGGAATAATAATGCTTCGCTCTCGCGTTTTGAATGATGCGGGCGGTGAAACTCCTGTCGTATCTGACCTCTCTGACCAAGCCGTCTTCGGCGAGTTCGAAGATCACTTCCTCGACGTCATCGTCCTCGTCGGCGAGCTCGAAATCCACCCATTCTTCCTCCTCTGCCTTTTCTTCGGGGAGCTCTTCTCTCGTCTCTTCCGCCTGCGCGACCTCCGCTTCTTCCTTTGCGGCGGCGTCCGAACCTTCTTCCTCATCTTCCTCCGCGAGCTCGAAGATGACTTCCTCGTCCTCCTCTTCCTTTTCCGCTTCCGCGATGGCTTTTTCCGCCTCCTCCGCCTTCATCACGCTCTCAATCTCCTTCACGAGACCTTTCACGATGAGGGCGTCCGTCTCCTCGTAGGGAAGCTCTGCGACGTAATCCGTCTTCTCGCGATCTTTGGGGGCGAGAGCGGCGTTTTCCGCGATCTCAGCGATGAGTTTCTTCGCCTTACGGAGCGCAAGTTCGCTCCTGACCTTTATCATCATCGGGCAATTTTCATACGCTTTGATCGCGGAGACGTCGAGATGATGATAGACCTTCTCGTCATGCGCCGCGGGATCGAGAGCGAGATAGAGCGCGAGGGTACGGCCGCGCACTTTCGCGATGAGGAAGGTCTTGCGCCCGAGATAAAAGGCGTCGCCTTTCCAAGAAATGCGGGAGCGCATCCCGAGGGAAAGACAATGATTCTTGATCTCGCTGTAATACGCCTTCGCCGCGTCATTCTGGATGATGCGCGCGATGAAACTGCGATCGTAGCGCACGACTGTGACGTAGCCGTCTTTTACCTCTCCTTTGATGGCGATGGGAACAAATTTTTTCTCCATATTTCGTCTCCTCGATCGGTTTCTTTGATTATATCGCATTTTTTATAAAAATGCAATGCACTTATCGGACGATATGCCCCGCCGCGCGTAAGGCTTCACAGGCGCTTTCAAAGCGCTCCTCTTTCACGAAAATATAGTCCGTGTCATAGGTGGAAAGGGCGAAGATCGCGATCCCTTCTCGCGCGAGAATGCCCGATATTTCAGATAAAATGCCGACGAGAGAGAAATCGAGACTTCCCTCGATGCAGAAGCCTTTCCAGCCGTCCTCTCGAGAAAGGACAGAATGAGGCGCCTCCTCCGTCTTGCAGAGAAGAGAAAACTCGTTTTCCGTGCGGGAAAGGAAAGTGTAAGGCTCTTTCCCGAAAGAAAAAGCCGCGTCGTAAGGCAATTTGCAAACGGAAAAAACATAAGGCAAGCAAAGGATATTCATCTCATTTCCTCCTGTCGAAGGCGTAATTCTCCGCGTCGGAAATCGCCCGCTCGATCTTCATAAGGCGGCTCGGAAAAGCGGCTTTCAGCTTCTCGCATTCTTTTCTTACGTCGGTATTCGAGACCGTCATATTGTCCGAACAGATCGCGATCCGTAAGCCCTCGTCGAGGAAGCGCGCGACGGGATGCCGCTCTATCGACGAGACCGCGCTCGTCTGGACGTTACTCGTCGGACACACTTCGAGGACGATCCCCTCTCTCTTGATCCTTTCAAGCAAAGCTTCGTCCTTCGCTGCGGCGACGCCGTGGCCGATACGCTTCGCGCCGAAATCGAGAGCCGCTCTGACGCTCTCCGCGCCCGCCGCTTCGCCCGCGTGTATGGTGACGTTCAGCCCGAAACGAGACGCGAGGGAAAAGACCTCTTTATATTCTTCCGTGGGGTATAAGGCTTCCGCGCCCGCAAGATCGACGCCGACAACGCCTTTATCGCGCCATTCCGCCGCGAGCTCTATCACGCGTATATTCTCTTTTTCGGGATGTCCGCGCATCGCGCAAAGCAGGATCCCCAAGGGGATCTTCGCCTCGGAGAGTCCCTTGACAGCCCCTTGAACGATCTCCTCCATCGTCGCTCCGCCGAAGAGATGCAAAGCGGGCGCAAAGCGGATTTCCGCATAAGTACATCCGCAAGAGAAAAGCCTCTCCGACAGCGAACGGACGGCGAAAGACACGCTCTCCGCGCTCTGCAAAAGAGAGACGGGAAGACAGAATTTTTCGAGATAATCATTGAGGGTGCCCACGCCCGAATACGTGAGGCAAGAAAAAAGGACGTCCTTCTCTTTCGTCGGGAGCGGAATACCCGTCATCTCGGACAGGGTCAAGACGTCCTCGACGGAAAGCGATCCGTCCAAATGGCAATGCAATTCGATCATAACGCGATCTCTCTGAGGGGCTTCCCCGCGAGCGAAATGAGCGTGAGCTTCTCTTCGTCAAGGAGGAGAAAACTCGCTTCCGTCCCGCCTTTGGGGAGGCTCGGCGAGCCGGGGTTCGCGATGACGAGAGCCCCCCGCTTCTCGATG
>CAMOUZ010000036.1 GCA_946626795.1 uncultured Clostridia bacterium | reverse complement strand
CGCTCCCCGACGCGGCGGGCAATAACTATGCGCAGTTCACCCTCACCTTGAAGAACCTCTTCGGCACCATCGAGATCAGCGACAAGGCGATTCGCGCCAGCGAAAACAGCGCGGGCGCTTTCGTGAATATCCTGAACGCCGAAATGGAAGGTCTCTTGAAGGCGAGCAAATTCAATTTCGGCCGTATGCTTTACGGCGACGGCACGGGTAAGCTCGCGAACAGCTCGGCGAATTCCGGAAATACCGACAAGACCCTCATCAAACTCAATTCTTTGAAGAACGTGATGGAAGGCATGGTCATCGACATCTATGCGAACGGAACCACCACGCCCATTTACGCCAAGAGGCGTATCGTCGAGATCGACCGCTCGGCTTCCACGATCAGGATCGACGGCACCACCCCTTCGGACGTCATCGGCGCGGGTTATTTCATCACGGTGCAGGGAAGCAAGGATTCGGAGCTCACGGGCCTCGGCGCCATCTTCAATAATAACAACACGCTTTACGGTTTGGCGCGTTCCTCACATAAATGGCTCATCCCGTATATCAGGACGAGCAGCGGCGCCATCTCGTCGTCCACCATCCAGACCGCGATCGACTATATCGACGAAGTGGCGGGCTCTTCCGTGGATTTCATCACCACGGCGTATAATGTCAGACGCTTCTATCTCGATTACCTCGCGCTCAGCCGTTCCAATATCGACTATATGAATCTCGACGGCGGTTTTAAGGCGATCTCTCATAACGGGATCCCCCTCATCGCGGACAGATTCGTCGAGGACGGCGCGATGTACATCCTGAACAGCGCCGATTTCAAGCTTCACCAGCTCTGCGATTGGAGATGGCTCGAAGGCGAAAACGGCAAGATCCTTATGCAGAAGGCGGGTACGCCCACGTACAGCGCGACGCTCGTGAAGTACGCCGATATGATCTGCGATAAGCCCATCGGGCAGGCAAAGATCAGCGGCATCACCGCGGCGAACTGATAAGGAGGCGGCGCATATGCGTAAGGAACGCTTGGTGGAGATCCGCAGCGACGTTTTCGACATCGCGGATCGCATGAAGGAAGTGGACGAACGATACTTGCTTTTCTACAACCTTGATAAAGCGCGCTTCGAGGTACGTTTGAAGGGGAGGGAAGAGGAGATCGCCGTCACTTGGCAGGGCGCTTTGGACGCCCGTCTTCTGACAAAACTGCGCGAGACGCACGTGCGCCGCCGTGACGAACTTATCAAAGAGATCGAAAGAAGCGAGGCTATGGCGCAGGCGAAGGAAGATGCGGCTCGGCGGGAAAAAATCGGCGTGAAAAGCGAAGAGTTTATGCGCGCGAATTGGAAGTCTCGCTGAAAGGAGGAATTATGAATGTAAACGACATCTTGAATAAATCTTTGAAACTTTTGGGGATCGAGGACGTCACGGTTGCGGCGGGGAATAGCGACGCGCGTCTTACGCGCTTGGTGAATGCGCTCGGCGTCGCCTATATGCAGCTCATCACGGAGTACGCCCCTCTCGAAAAAGAGGAGACGGTCACGGTGACGGGCGGGGAATGCGCTTTGAGCTCGCTCTCCGCCACGCTTTTCGACGTCGTTCGCCTGAAAGACGCATCGGGGAAGGACGTGAAATGCCACGTCCGCGGCGGCAAGCTTCTCACGGAGAAGGACGGATCGTATCGTCTCACGTATTATTATTTGCCGTCTTCTTATCCCGCGGTGGGCGGGACGATGACTCTTCCGGAGCGCATCACGGCGGATCTTTTCGCTCGCGGTGTGGCGGCGGAGTACGCGCTGGAATCTTTGCTTTATGAAGAGGCGGTGACGCATGAGAGGAAGTATAAGGAAGGTCTCCTCAACGTGCTGTCTTGTCATAAGAAGCTTCACCTCGAAGCTCGGAGGTGGATATGATCCGCAAATACGGTTCGAGTCCCTTGACGGCCCCTACGCGCAAGAGACTGAAACTCTCGACTTTTCGCGGCGTGGATACGACGGTGGCGGAGGAAGACCTTCCTTTCGACCATTCTCCGAAATCGTATAATTTCACGCTGGGCAAAGGGGTCTTGGAGAGCGGCGTCGGCGTCTCGACCGCCGTATCGAAGATCGGAAACACGGATTGGGAGATCAAGAAGCGCTCGTTGAACGTCGCTTTTTTGAAGATGTATTACTATCGGACGCACAGCCTCGGGAATACGCTCGATCGCGTCGTGGCGTACGCCGAGAACGGACATCTTTATGAGACCTCGCTCAACGTGGCGAATACGTCCTTTTCCGACGTCGGCGCCTATGGCGAAGTCCTCTCCGCGACGACGTACACCTATAATGGGAATACCGGACTCCTCTTTTCCACGCCGAGCGGGCTTTATTTCCTTTATCTCGGGTTCGTGACGCAGCTCTCTTTCAGCGAGATCTTCACGACGATGTGCAGCCATAACGACCGCGTCTTCGCCGTGCTCTCGCTGGATGAATACAAGCTGTATTTCAGCGATGATTTCGACCCCGCGAATTGGAATATTTCCCTGCAAGAAGGCGGCTACATCTCTTTCACGGAGGAGATGGGAAAGATCGTCAAGGTGCTGAGCTTCGGCGGCTATGTCTATCTCTTCTTCGAGCACGGCATTCGTCGCCTCGCCGCGTATAACGACCAGACCGAATTCACCCTCCGCGAGGCGTATCTCTCTGTGGGCAGGATCGCGAAGGACAGCGTCGTGGTTTGCGGCGACAGGATCCTTTTCGCGGCGTCGGACGGCGTCTATTCTTTCGACGGGGTCGGGGTCAAGAAGATCCTCACCGCCATCGAAGGGCTCTTCCGAAAAGATCGCTCGGACGCTTTCGCAGCCTTTCATAACGGCAAGTATTACCTCGCCTGTTCCCTCGATATGGACAGCGAGATCGGTGAGGGAACGAATAGCCTCGTCATCTATGACGTCTGGCAAAATACGCATGAGATCGCCCATGACATCGGGCTGCGTTTCATGCTCCCTCTCGACACCGAGAATATCAGCGGCGTCCTGACGGAGACGAAGTATCCCGTCAGCTTCCTCGGACTGTTGGACAGATCCGGAAAAGTGGACTCGACGGCCACCCAAAAGGTGTGGTTATCGCCCGTCACGACGCTGGGTAAGAGCGGCGGCAGGAAGCTGCTCAGAGAGATATCGCTTCGGTGCGAGGGGGAGATCACCCTCCGCGTGATCTTGAATGGCGTCACATACGCTTATTCGGCAGTGACGGGACGAAACGTCTTTCGGGTGCGGCGCCCCTTTGACCGCTTGCGGGTGGAGATACGATCCTCGTCGGCAAGCGTGCGCGTGACGGAAGCGGAGCTCACCGTGGACTTTTACGGAGAATGACTATGAACTATGAGAAAGAAACCTATCTGAATACCGAGAAGCTCGGCGAGTTATATCGAAAAGAGCGCGAGGTCGCGGGCGGCGTTCCTTCCGATCAAAGGGTCGGAGGCGTGCGCTTCCGCTGTGACGTCTCGACGAAAGCGGTCTTGGAGATCCTTTTCCCCGCTTTGACTTCCGCGTATACGGCTTCTCTTGACGGGCTCACCCTCGGGAAGAAATCGGCGCCCTATCTTCGGATGGAAGTCGCACTCGGGAAAGGGGAGCATATCTTAGAGATCAAGTCGGAGGCGGCGCATGGCGGCGCGATCTTGCGGGTCAGAGGGGTCGGCGTGCGGGAAGGGCGGCGATACTTCGATCGGGTGGGGGGATATTACACGTCTTCCCGCCTCGTCGTCTATACGAAAAGGGGGACGAACAATGTGGAAGAAACGGCGTATGAAAGCGGCGTGTTGACCAACAGCTCGACGAATTATATCGCCTGTGACGCTTGTCTCCGTTATGACAAGAGCACGAGCGCTTATACAAGCGACAAAGGGAGCCTTTACGCCGCGCAGAGCACGTCTCTCAGCGTGAATAGCGGGGTCGTCTCGACCGTCCCCGTCAGCGGGCTTTCCTCGGCGGCGATGGCGGACGGCTTCTCCCTCCCGACGGGGCACGACTATCTCGTGGCGTATACCGACGACGTGAACGTCTTGCATGTCGGCACGGCGGCGAAAAACGGAGCCTTGACCATGGCTTCCCGCACGATTTCGGGCGTGAGGAGAGTGCTCAGCGCAGAGCGCGGCAGCATCCTCCTTGTCGAGAACGCGGAGGGGTATTGGAAGGTCTTCCGCTTCACGTCGGACGGTTCGGCGCGCTTTACGATCGGGGGCGATTCCGTGAAATATGAGGTCACGGATCTCGGGAAATGCGCCTCCGCCCCCACGGCAAATCTCGAAGGCGCGAGTTTCACCCCCGTCGTCTCGTATAAGACGGCGCAGGGGGTCCTCGTGAAGGGGACGCTCGGCGGGGAGCCCGCGCCCTTTGCCTATGCCGACCTGTATGTTGCGGGGAATGGTTGCGGACTGCTTATGCAGGACAATGACGTCAAGATCAAAGAATAGAAGGAGGGTACTATGTTAGCACCGGGAGAAAGAATAAGCATAAGGTCGGAGACTGTGAAATTGCCCGACGTCAAGGAGAGCACGTTCACGGTCAGCGGCGGAAATAAAAGTTACGGAAGCATCCTGAACGGCTTAAAAGGGATCAAGGAGGAATACGACGCTTCGCTTCGTGAAAGGGCGAAAGCCTATGCCCGTGAGAATGTGGGCGCCGAGACTTTCGAGACGGACGAGGAGCTCACGGCGAGAGCCACGGGCGAGACGACGTCGAGTTATGCCTCCAAGCGGAACAAAGCGGCTTTAAAGCGAGATGAAAAGATCGAAGATGCGGAGCGTGATCGCGCGGGACTTTCCGCGGGATATCTCTCCGCCGTTCGCGCGGTGAAAGAGAAGGAGGAGAGCGCCCTTGCCGCCCATGCGGAGAGGATGTCTCAAAAGGGACTTTCCCATTCCTCGACGGCGGGCTTGAAAGAAGAGTCTATCCGATTAAACGCCGAGAGAGCGTACGGCGAGGCGGGAAGCCTTTACGGCGAAAAACTCAGCGCCATCGACAATAAGATCCGTCGCGCGGAAACGGCGTATGACGAGGCGATGCGGGAATACGAGATCTCTTACGCCATCGACCTCGAAAAGAAGATCGCGAAATACAAGTCGCAGCGGGATAAGCTCCTTGCCGCTTATAAATCCTCCGCAGAGAAGGCGGAGGCGGACCGCGCGGAGGCTTACCTCAAAGAAGACGCCGAGCTCAATGCGGCGTATGAGGACGTCAACGGGGATTATACGGGGGAGAAGAAAGTGAATTACGATCGGCGTTATGACTATGTCATCGGCGAGCTCGCGGACTTCACAGAGGAGAAAAAGAAGGATTTCCTCGCGAAAAACCGCGAAGAGCTTCGCGCTTACCTCGGTCTCTATTATGATAAGTTCGCACGGACGATAGGAGGATAATATGTGGGATAAGATCATCGAATACATGGCGGCGAACGGCGTCTGGGCGCTCCTCTTCCTCGGACTTCTCGTCTATCAATTGCAAGATAGCAAGAAGCGGGAAGAGAAGTACACGGCGACCATCACCAGCCTCACGGAAGGACTGAATGCCTTGGAAGGCATCAAACAGGACATCAAGAATATCATCGACACCATCGATTCCACCGTCGCCGTCGCGCAGGGACTCTTTACGAAGAAGAAGACCGCCGCGGCGAAAGTGCGCGCCGTGGATGACGCAGAGCCCGACCCGCCCAAAGCGGCGGAATAGGGCAGTCCTTTGCTGTTTTGCAAAGGCTCAAAAAGGCTGTGCTTTCGTTTGAAAGCACAGCCCCATTTTTTTTATTCGGATTCACCTTTGTAAGAGTGCGTTTCATATCTTCGCGCCTTGCGCGAGATTTTACTTTGATATTGGAAAATTTCACTTTTTCGTCGGCAAAAACTTCACTTGACAAAGTCAAACTTCACTAAAAAAAATCACCTTACGGTCTCCCGCAAGGTGATTTTTTTTGTTTGAATGGTCGTCTTCTTACGCTTTAAAGTTCTTGATGTACTTCGCGAGCTCGTTGAAGATGACGTCGAGGCCGTGTGCGCCTGCGTCGGGATAGCCGATGGAGCGCTCGCCGACGGTGCCCGCTCTGCCGAGGGTGGCGACGTGGGTCTTCGTGGCTTCCGCGCCGTCATGTGCCGCTTTCGCGCCGAGGTCCAAGCCTTCTTGGAGCTTCTTGCCTTCTTCAGCCGCTTTGGTGAGAGCCATGGCGCAGGGCTTCAAGGCGTCCACAAGGGTCTTATCGCCGATTTCTGCGCCCTTGCCGAAGCTCTTTTTGCCCGTCTCATAGACGCCGCGATTTGCCTCCGTGAAGAGGAATGCGATGTCGGTGAGATTGACTTCCTTCTTGCCGAGCATAGCCTTGCCCGCGTACTTGAAGGCGCTGCCCCAAATGGGACCGGAAGCGCCGCCGCAGTACTCCTTGATGATCTCGGAGCAGCTGACGAGGAATTCGCCGATGTCGCCCTTTTTGCGCGTAGCCCAGTCCGCTTTGAGCTGACGGAAGCCCTTCGCGATGCTCATGCCGAAGTCGCCGTCGCCCATCTTGTCCGCCTCGCAGAAGGGGACTTCGTTCTCGATGATGACGTCCGCCATCTTGTCCACGACCTTGACGAAAGCCGCGGTGTTGATGGTCTCGCCGATGGCGGGGGTGCCTTCCACTTCGTAGACTGCGTTTGCGTCTTCCTCTTCGGCAGCCGCTTTCTTGGCTTTCTTCGCCGCGGGAGCCGCCACGTTCGTGACGCCGAGCGCTTTCGCGATGGCGTTCATCGCTTCCACAGCCGCTTCCGCCTGCTCGTTCATCGCGCCGCCCCAGGTGAGAGCGGGGGTATTCACGGGATAGTCGATGTACTTTTTGAGATCCTCGTCCACGCGGAGCACGGTGATGGATGCGCCCGCCATGTCGATGCTGGTCATGAAGTTGCCGACGATGGTGCGATAGACCTTCACGCCCTCTTTGTCAAGCGCCTCGGTGGTGCTCTTATTCAGGATGTAGAGCTCTTGGAGCGGGGTGCCGCCGAAGCCGTTGATGAGGAGGACGACTTCCTCGTCCTTTTTGAGACCGAGGTCTTCCGTGAGATCCTTCACGATCCTCTCGGCGAGATTATCGGAGAACTTGCCGGAAGAATAATCGATCTTCTCGCGGAAGCGTCCGGGCTCGCCGTGGATGCCCACGCCGAATTCCATCTCGTCGTCGCCGATCTCGAAGGTGGGGTGTCCCGCCGCGGGAACGGTGCAGGAAGTGAAGGCGAAGCCGAAGGAACGGACGTTCGCGATGACCTTATTCGCCACCGCCTTGACCTCTTCGAGCTCCTTACCCATCTCCGCCGCCGCGCCGGCGCATTTATGCACGAGCACGGTGCCTGCCACGCCGCGTCTGCCGACGGTATAGAGGCTGTCTTTGACGGCGATGTCGTCATTCACGTACACGGCGTCCACTTTTACGCCGTCGTCGATGGCGTCGCTCATCGCGTTATTGAAATTCATGCAGTCGCCGGAGTAATTTTTGATGATGAGGAGCACGCCCTTGTCCGTGGCGCATTTCTTGATGGCGTTATAGACCTGCACTTGGCTGGGGGAGGCGAAGACGTCGCCGCAGACCGCAGCGTCGAGCATGCCCTTTCCGACGAAGCCTGCGTGCGCGGGCTCGTGACCCGAACCGCCGCCCGAGATGAGGCTGACCTTCTCGTCGTCGATCTCCTTCTTCTTGACGATCTTGAATTTTTCAACGAATTCGAGATCGGGATGCGCCATGGCGAGACCGTGACACATATCATAGACGAAGGTTTCCGGTGTATTCATTATTTTCTTCATAGATTCTCTCCTTTTTATGAGATTAGCCGAGACTTCTCCCGGCTAATCGTTTTGATATGATGATTATTCGTCGTAGCCCTTGTATTCGCGGCCGATCTTATCCGCGGTCTTGATCGCGGCGACCACCATCTCTTCCGTAACGGGGAAGGGCATATTGTGGATGGACTCCTCTGGGATGCATGTCTTCGCGGCGACGGCTTTTAGCTCGTCCTCGGTGAGGGAAGTGCGGGCGACGGAGCCGTCCTTCTTGCTGGTCATGAGATCTTGGAGGGTGATGGGGAGGCCCACGGTGTCGCAGAAATCGAGAACTTCATAGAGCTCGTCTTCGGGGGCGTTTTCGAGGATGAGCTGGCAGATGGTGCCGAAGGCGACGACTTCGCCGTGGAAGTTATTCGCATGGATCTCGTGGATGATGGTGATACCGTCATGGATCGCATGCGCCGCGGCGAGACCGCCGGACTCGAAGCCGAGACCGGAGAGAAGGATATTCGTCTCGACGATCTTCTCGAATGCCTGCGTTACGGCGTGCTCTTCGCAAGCGACTTTCGCCTTATAGCCGTCGCTGATGAGGTTCTTATAGCAGAGCTCGGCGAGCGCGAAAGCGGTGTGGGTGCCATAGCCGAGGAGGGTGCCCTTCGCGCGGTTCGCGCCGCAGGGGAGACCCGCATTGACATTGGAAACGCTCTTGACATTCGCACGCGCCTCGAAATAAGTGCTGAGCGCGTCGCCCATGCCGGAGACGAGGAAACGAGCGGGGGCATTCGCGATGACGTTGAGGTCGATCAAAACGACGCTCGGGCTCTGACGGAAATAAGCATAATCGTCAAACTCGTGATCGTCGGTATAAAGCACGGCGCTGTGGCTGGTGGGCGCGTCGGTAGCCGCAATAGTGGGGCAGATGATCAGGGGATTGCCCGCGGCGACGCATTTACTCGTGTCGATGGCTTTACCGCCGCCGAGACCGATCGTACAAGCGCACTTATTCTCTTTCGCGATCTCTTGGAGCTTCGCGACGACGGTGCGGCTGCACTCGCCTTTGAAGACGTCTCCGGCGGGAACGAACTCGACTTTATACTTCTCCGCGGTGGCGGCGAGCTTGTCCTTTACGAGGTTGTAAGCGAAGGGGTCGGCGATCAAGAGGGCTTTCTTGCCGAACGTCTTTACGAAATAGCCCAAATTGAGCAATTCGTCTTCACCTTGAACGTACTTGGTCGGGCAGATAAATGCTTTTCTCATATTAAATCTCCTTCAAATAAATTTTACAGCAAACGCTGCAATCGTAGTATTCGCGGAAACCCGCTATTAAAATTTTAACATAAAAAACCGTTATGTCAATAGCGATTTTGGATTTTTTTACGAAAAAACCCTTCAAAAACGCGGTTTTTTCGAGAAGGAGAAGCGAAAAACCGTATTTTTGGAGGGTAAGAAGACGAAAAACCTTAAAAATCGATCTCTTCCATTTCTTCGCCTCAGGGCGCGGAAAGACCCTCTTTCGCGATCTCGAAAAGCGCGTCGGCGAGGATCTCCGGCGTGCGTCTGTCATACGTGGGCGCGGGTGGGCGACTCATAATAGTATGTTTGATCGCGCCGAGGAGATTATCCGGCGTGAGCTCGGATTGCGGCAGGACATTTACGGCGCCTTGGGCGAGGTAATAGGCGGCGTTCAGGACTTGGTCGCCTCGCGAAGGACCTTTCGGCAGGGGGATGACGAGGACGCGTTTGCCGAGGGCTGTCAGTTCGCCGAGGGTGGACGCGCCTCCCCGCGAGATCACGAGATCCGCCGTCGCGAAATAATTCTCGATGTCTTCCGCGAAGGGGACGGAGACGTAAGAAGGCGTTTTCAAAGGCGGGACGGATGCGCCGCCGATATGCAGAACGTTGTAGCGTTTCGTGAGGTCGGCGAGGGAGACGGAAAGGG
>CAMOUZ010000035.1 GCA_946626795.1 uncultured Clostridia bacterium | reverse complement strand
CGTGGCGATGGCGATCTCCTCGATGTAAGGCATGATCGTGAGCCCCATCACCTTCTCATAATCCTTGATATATTTCTCCGCGACGGCGTTCTTATACGCCTTATACTCCCTCGCCGTCATATTCTCGGGGAAATCACCCGCGATGTAAGGGATCGTGAAGAAGAGGGTGGAAGTCCCCTTCGGCGTGCAGTCCGGCAGGGCGTTATTCAGGCAATTCACCACGTAATAGCCGCAGTCCTGCCTCGTGTCGTATTGGACGCGGGCAGAAAGGTCCTTCGTGATGAAAACGCTGTAATCCGTGATCCCGAGCTCCTCCTTCGTGCGGTCCAAGCCGAGATACACCGTGACGAACGTCATGCCCATCTTGCGAGCATTCGCCAGCTTCCTGAAACGCTTGGGGAATTTCTTATGGTCGGCGCGATTGATGACGTTATTCGGCATGATATTCGAGATGATCTTCTTCGCGCGGAGCTCTTCGCCGTTCGCCACGACGCCCACCGCTCTCCCCTTCTCGTCGAAGAGGAATTTCGTCACTTCGGTATTATACCTCACCTCGCCGCCAAAGCCCATAAAAGCTTTCACGAGGCTTAAAGAGAGCTCGTGAGAGCGATGATAAGGCATCGTGGGCTTCACCTGCATATAAGCAGTCAAAAGGCTGATGAAATGAAGCGCGGAGAGGTCATCCGTCGGCACGCCGAGATACCCCCAATAGGTATTCAAGATGGCGCGCGCCTTCTCGGGGATCCCGAGCGCGATCTCCACCTCCTCCGTGCTATGCGAGCCCGTGCGCATAAAATCGCCGTACTTGCTCATGAGGACGAAAGGATTCAGCTTCATCCCGTTCTTCCCCGACGCCATGTATTTCTGCGCGTCGTCGATATTATAGATGAGATCGAAGAGCTTCGCAACGCTCTCCCTGCATCCCGGCACAGCCGCCTCGATGTCATCGAGGAAACGCTCCCTGCCCGTATGCATCACCACGTCGAAGCCGCCCTCCGCCGTGCAAATCGAGCGATAAAGCGTGTCTTCATGGAGAAGGTCCACGCTCGCGCCGAGGTCCGCGAATATCCTCTTCGTGGATTCCAGCTCGGGGGACGTGCTCTCCGCGCAGAGCTCATGGAGCGCGGGCTCGAACTCAAACCTGCCTCTGACAAAGCTCGTCGCGCAGCCGCCCGGAATGTTATGCTTCTCGAGGAGGAGGGTCTTATAGCCCGCCTGCGCCACCGTCGCCGCCGCTACGAGACCGCCGTTTCCGGCGCCTACAACGATCACGTCGTATTCTTTCATCTTGCATCTCCTTTCCTTGTAAATTATAATTATAAAGCTTTAATTATTATAATTAGGCTCCTATAATTATACCAAGCTATGCGCCCCCTGTCAATAGGGAGAACGACGGCGTATCGCTATGTTTAATACGCTTGAGATGTTTCGGGAATATACAGCCATAACGTCATCCTGAACGAAGCGCAGCGCAGCTGAAGGATCGCCTTGTCCTCTCCCCCTCCCTGCTCACCCCGAACCAAAGCTGCCTTGCGACAGTACGCAGTAATCGGCGATGTTTCGACAAGCTCGACATGACATTATAATTCTCATCCCATGCCGACGTTCCGCACCTTTATTGTCATTCGAGAACGTCTTTATTTGTCATCCCGAGGCAATCGAGGGATCGCCTTGTATTCTTGCTCCAACGCCTCGCTCCGAGCGAAGGCCGACCTTTGGTCGATAAACAGTAATCGGCGATACACTCCGCTTCGGGCTTCGCCCTTGGTCGGTATGACATAATAATTTGCCATTCCACGCCGAAGCCCCGCCTCGTTATTGTCATCCCGAGGCAATCGAGGGACCGCCTTGTTCTCTCTGCTTCTTTAACGGGCTTCCTTCCCTTTTGTCATCCTGAACGAAGCGCAGCGCAGCCGAAGGATCGCCGCATACTCCCTGCCTCCTGCTCACCCCGAGCCAAAACTGCCTTGCGGCAGTGCGCAGTAATCGGCAATGTTTCGACAAGCTCGACATGACATTATAATTCTCATCCTATGTCGACGATCCGCGCCTTTATTGCCATCCCGAATCTCTTCGCTATGCCGAAGAATCTCATTCGAAATGCGGCTTAGCGCAATTCATGGCGGAGTGCGCTTCATTGCGCCATAGCGGTTATTCGCGAAGCGCGTCTCCTCGCGGCGCTGTTTTTTGGCGCGAAAAAAGGACGCCGAAGCGTCCTTCTTTCTTTGCGTTGATTCCTTTCGGAAGATTGATCTCTTACGCCGCGATGTATTTGCTGCTAACAACAAGATACTTCGCATCCACGCCCTGCGTGCCGTCTTCAACGTAGTCATACTCGTAATAGTTGCCATATGCCGCATTCTTGTTTCCGTAAAGTGCGGAAGCGGTTTCGTCTGCAAGTTCATAGCCCTCGGGGATGTCCGCGACGGAAGCCACGATGGACTCCTCATAGTAGCCGTAGTAGCAGTTGACGTAGGTGACGTCATTGAGCGTGCAGATCGTATTCACGTAGACCGGATAGGTCACGGAGGAATACAGTCTGTCGAAGGTATTGTCGATGCCGATCGCGACCTGGCAGTCCTCGAAGATACAGCCGTCGACGGTGATCACCGCATTGCCGAAGCTGGCGATCGCGGTGGTAGCCCAATCGGCATCCCCCTCAGTGGCCTCGCTGAAGATGCAGTTCTCGATGGTCACGTAGAGGTCGGCAGCCTGCTTGCCGTAGAAGCTGAGCATATTGAGGGTGCCGCTGATTCTGTCGGTGGCGTCAAAGGTGCAATCCGTGATATTGATGGTGCCCGCGCAGCCGAGGGAGCTGGAAGCATTGATCATATCTCTGCCGGTGCCGATCACTTCGCACTCGATGATGTTCAGGGTAGTGCCGGAATGACAAGCGCCCGCATAAGTGATGATGGAAGTGCCCGCCTTGGTGCCCTTGGTCTTATTCGCCACGTTGCTGTAATAGCAGAAGTGGTCGAAGACGATGCCTTGGATGGTCACAGTCTGATCTTCCGCCGTCGTATTGATATAGAAGGCGTCATTATAGTTGCCCGTCGCATTGTAACCGATGAACTTGACCGTGCCATTGCCTAAGATGGTGACGGACTTTTGGATCTCGAGCTCTTGCTCAAAAGCAATGTCATTCGCGATGTAAAGGACGGGGTCGACGAGCGTGCCCGCATTCACAGCAGCGATCGCTTGAGCGAGCGCCTCAAACGTTCCAATAGCAATAGAGGAGTCTTCCATCACCAAGTAGTCGCCGCTCGGCATTTCAAACGCTGCATAGCCATCCGGCACATAAGCGGAGGGGTCATGATCAAAGGTACCGCCATAAATATTGATCTCGTCGCATGCCTTTCCGGAATGGCTGAAGGTGCCATTGATCTCGCCTGCATAGACATTTACAATGCAAGCCGCGTCGGGATAGGTATTCAGATCGGAAGCAACCACAATGGCATTTCTCACGCCGGTGAAGGTGCCGCCATAGACATTGATCGTGCCGCCGGAAGAATAGACATAGATCGCGTTCTCCGCCGAGTAAGTCGTGCTGTAAACGTCAAGGACGGAATTTCCGGAAACCGCCACAGCGGAAGAGCAGTGATCAAAGTATCCGGACTGCGTAACAGAGCAATCGATCATCTTCGCATAACCCTGAACGGTGCCGCTCGCACCATTGTTGTCGGTAACTTCGATGCCGCCGCCGTAAGCGGAGATGATATCAACGTCAGTGAGCTCTGCCGTCGCGCCGAGAAGCTTGACATTCAAGCCCCAAGGACGATAGTTCTTGAGCACAAGGTCGTGCGCGATGAGCTCCGTGCCCACTTCCATGCGGAAGGCGCCGTAGCAACCGTAACCGTTAGAGCTGGTCGTGCCGCCGCCCAAAGCATCGATCGTGCCATTATAGATGGTGAGCCCTACGCCCTCGCCGCTCACTTTGAACGCGCGGTTATTCACGTTAGCGCCGGTCTCGACAGTGAGGGTCTTTCCAT
The DNA here is from genome assembly GCA_946626795.1 of uncultured Clostridia bacterium. Taxonomy (GTDB): domain Bacteria; phylum Bacillota; class Clostridia; order Christensenellales; family CAG-1252; genus CAG-1252. The sequence continues at coordinate 5,779 of CAMOUZ010000035.1, read as the reverse complement.
TGAGGTCGATTTCGAGATCGTTCTCAATGAGGTATCCGTTCGTGGAGGTGATATTCGCCGCAAATATGATCTTGCTTGCGCCTAAAGCGATGGCATTGCGGAGCTCGGTCTCGTCGCCGACATAAGCATTGCTAAGTTGATAATAATATCTTGCGACGTTATTCTCTTCGTCGATATCTTCCATCAAGACGCTGTCTCTGCTGGAAGCCGTGCTATAAGTCAAGAGGGCATTATCTCCGACGAGATTGATCGTGCAGTTATCAAACTCATAGCTATCATTGAAGGCACCCGTGAAGATCGCCTGCAAGGCAGTATTCGTCGTGGTGATATTCATCGTGCTGTTTCTGACGGTGACCGACGTGCCGACGAGTCTCGTATAATCCATTCTGTCTTGATCGACAAACATCGCGAAGCTGCTTGAGCTCTCATAGGTGTAACTATTATTCGTCGTCAACGTGCTGTCTTCGATCAAAACAGTCGTACCGTGCGAACCGGCGGAACCATTGGGCTCTCTGCCATAGATGATGGAATATCCGCAAGCCGCGCTGGAATCCGTCATCGTGATGTTTGCTTTGTTGAAGAGGAGGATGCCATAGCCCGCGCGATTCGCTTCAATATTGCTATGGGCAATATTGATATTCACCGCTTCAAGCTCCGTGCCGATATAGGGCGTATGATCGCCGCCGACGGTGATGGCTTGATTATTGCCCGAGCCGGTGCAAACGAGATTCACGTTATTGAGATTCAACGTGCCGACGCCGCCTCTCGTGCTGATGCAACGGCCTGAATTACTCGCGTTCTTGATCGTGAGGTTATTGATATTCACCTCGCTGACCGTGGTGGGATTCGCGCCGATCCAGAAGCCCATGCCGGTCACATTGATCGTTAAGCCGTTACCATTGATGGTGACGGGATAATCAATGATAAGCACATAGGATCCCGTCGCAGCATGACTGACAGTGAAGTCTGCGCCGATCTCGATGACCGGGGACTTCGCCGCAAGAGCCGCTTTGAGCTCGGTCTCGTTCTTAACGCCGGTGATCTCGCTGACCGTCTGATCTTCCGCAGAGACGACCTCGATCTTGGAGGTGTCGCCCGCGAGAGCCACTTCTTCAACGTGATAGTAATTCACGGTGACTTGATTCACTTCTTCCGTCGATTTCACCGCGGAGATATCGACTTTCACGACTTCCGCATCGGCGCTCTTCACATCGATGGAGAAGGTGCTGACCGCCTGGTCATTCGCCTCGACGACCGTGATCTGCTCGACGACGAGCTTCGCGCCTTCCTCAACGACGACGTGGGTATCCACGGGGATGGAGACGGGAGCCTTCTTGACTTCGAGATTCGTGATCTCAGCGCCCTTCGCATTGATCTCATCGATCTTTGCATTGACTTCTGCCTCATCGGCGCCCGCATCGATCAAAGCCTGCTTCTCTTCTTCAAGAGCTGCTTTCTCATTCTCTTTCGTGGTCTTTTGCCCGATAAGATAATCCGTATTCGTGATATTCGCTTCGGAGATCTCATCCACAGCGTCATCCGTGACGATGGACGCAGCGAAAGCCGCCGCATCAGCGCCATAGCCCTCTACCCTATAAACATAGAAGGCGACGTTCTCCTCGATATGGAGGGAGCTCGTATAAGCCGCGAGGGTCACGGTGTGACCTTCATAGGTGTAACCATTCACGTCCGAAACCTTAACATTTCCGTTCGGGGCGGAGATGGTGATGTCAGCGACGGAATAGATGATACCATTAGAGACCTTCAAGGTGACGTCCGTATCCGCGGTGGAGAGATCGAAGCTCTTCACCGTGAGCTTATTCCCGTTGAGGTCGATGGCGACAGAGCCGATGAGCGCGGGAGCAAAGTCTTGCGTCGCCGCGGAGATATCGGTATTGTCGGCGATCTTCACGGGATAACCCATCTCGACATAAGAGACGAGCTCTTCATACGTATAGACCGTCTGCTCCTCGACCGCCTTGATCTTCTTACCGGAGATGTCCACATCGGAGACGATGGCATAGCCATAGCCCGTGGCGAAAGCTTCGAGAGCCGCCGCGACGTCAGCCGCGTCGATGACTTCGTCCGCTACGATATCGCAGCTCGGAGCGAAGATCAAAGCATCATCGCTTGCCGTATAATCCGCCCAAGCCACTGCCTCGGTGATGAGGGTGACGTTCCTGACGGACACGTGACGCGCGAGGAGCCTGCGGAGGGTGATGACGTCATCCACCGTGACTCTCTTATCGCCATTCAAGTCGCCCGCGCCCACGTCGAAGGTGTAAGTGGCGGAGATGGTCTGCGCGGAAGCGCTGTACGGTACGAGATCATAGCCAAAGCCCGTCGTGCGGAAATAATTCAGCGTGGCAGCCACAGGCATCGCCTCGCCCGCATACATCTCGGAAACCGTGGCTTCCGTCACATAAGAGAGCTCTTCGAGATCCTTATCCCAAGAGAGATACTTCACATGATCCGTCGTGCCGTCATTATAGACATAAGACAGCGTGACTTCCACGATGGCTCTTGCGATGACGAACTGTCTCGAAGCGCCCGTCGCATTTGCATTGCAGTTCGCGGACTCCGTATTCGTGACCTCGATCCAATACGTACCGGGGAGGATCGGCGTGCTGTCCATCAAGGCGCCCTTCGCGCCCGCGTTATCATTATAATAGAATTTAACGACGATCTTCGAAGCGTCGTCGAAAAGCACGGAAGAAGCATTCGCGAGGTTTGCGACATAGGTGAGCTCATTCGCGCTGTCATTATAGCCATAGGTGACCGCGACATTGTTATAAGATTTCGCATCGTCGCCGTCCACAGCCACCTTGGAGATGGTGATGGTCGTATCCGCCTTTTCAATGGTGATATCCGCGTCGGCGCCCGTGAAGTCAAAGTCCGCCATCGTGGCATTGGAGAAGGTGATCGTCTCGATCTCCACGCCGACCGCGTCATTATGCGTGCCCGCGCCCACGACTCCGTCGGGGGTAAGAGAGAAAGTGAAGTTCGAAACGGTGTTCAACGTCGCGAGATCGCTCCCGACATTCGTAAGATACGCCGCAAGGAGGGCGTTCTCGGAATCGAAGCTCACGCCGGTGACCGTAAGATCGCTGCCTGCGAAAGCCGCGCCCTTATACGTCTCATTCTGCAAGGTGATCGCGAAATCCACGGGGATCGCGCTGATCGTAAAGGTCTCTTCCTCGCTCTCCCAAGCCTCGAAATTATCGTCTCCGGGGATGACCACGCAAACGGTATATTCATCCGCATGGAGCATGCCGGAAAGCGCGGTGTAGCCGCTCTTGATCGAGGCGGAAGCGCCCGTGGAGGCATTCGTCACGACGACGAGATCCGTGCCGAAATCGGCGGGAAGACCATTGAAATATCTGTCATTCACCGTGAGGCTTGCGGTCTGCGTCGCCTTGCCGATGGAGAACGTGCGATCTGCCGAAGCGGCATTGTAATTCCTCGTGGCTGCGAGGGCGACCGTTACTTTATAATTGCCTGCCGCCGCGGGAGCGCCCGCCAAAGCGGTGTATTCACCCCCATCTTCTTCATACCAAGTGGGCGTAATGACTACACCCGCGTCGGAGACATAAGCATAAATGATCTCCGCGTCGGAGGTGCCGATCGTGACCGCGTTCGCATTGTATACGCGAAGCTCGGTGCCATCCGCATCGGGGGTGGAGAAATAAAGCGTGGGATCCGTCGCATCGATCGTATAAGAAGCCGTGGATTCGATCGTTACGGCATAGTTTGAATTCTCGGTGTAAGAGATGGCGATGGTATAGACGCCGGTGTCCGCAGAAACGAGGAACGCCGCGCCCGTGCCGGCATGCGTGACGTCGATCGCCGCGCTGTTGTACTCACCCGCCGTAACGTCCCAAATGACATTCATTCCCGCGCGGTCCGCCTCCAAGATATCCGTTAAACCGGAGATATCGCCGACAAGCGTCGTGACGCCGCTCTCCGTGTACTGACCATATTCCGCGGAATAAGCCGATTGGTCGAAAGCAAGGGTGACAGGCTTCGCCGTAATCGCCCAATCCAAGGTCTGATCCGCCGTGCTGTAAGAACCGTTGCCGAGATTCCAGGTATAGATATCGGTGTCCGTGAGGGAGACGGTCAAGGTGTAATTCGCCGCATTGGTCTGCTCCGTGCAAGTGACGGTGTAATTCGCGCCGTCGGTGAGACCCACATGTGTGTCGCCGTCAAATACGGAGTCGATCGTCTCGGGGAGAGAAAGCGCCGTACGTACGAAGAAGGACGCTCCGCTCGTCTCCGCAAGATCATACTTATTCGCAGAGGGGAAAGCGAAAGATCCGCCCGTCAGACCGCCTTGATTATCAAAAGCGAAGGTGTATTCGCCCGCCGTGGCGTCCGCAGGAATGACGTACGTCGCCGCGAAAAGATAATTGGAGCCATTCGTCACTGCGTCATTCGCCGCGCCGACGATGTCTCCGATGGTCACTTCGCCCGCGATTTCCACGGTGGTGGAATCTCCGCTATTGTAATCCGCAGCGTTCACGCTGAGCGAGGTAAACGCGGGATTCGCCGCGATGGAATCCGGGTTGATCGTGGTGGTCCCATTCGTGACGGAGGGAATGATATACGCCGCCAAGACGCCCTTATCGGACGCCGTGTGACCCGAGGGCAAGGACATATAGTACTTGACCACGACGGTCCTCGCAGTGCCCTGAACGAGGTTCGGATACAAAGCATCCGTGCCTTCCAGCGTACTCCCCGCCGCTGCCACGATGGGAAGCACCGGAGTGGCAGGCTCCGCATAGACCGCCTCCATAACGAAGGGGTTCTCTTCCGTGCCTGCGCCGGATGCGACCCTGACGCCGATGGGCTCTTCTGCGCTCGTAGCGGAGATGCCGAAATATTCAAGTCCGGTAGCTATCTTCCAGACTCCGGCGACATCCTGCTCTTGCATGAGCGAGAACTCAGCGGCAAAACTATAAACCGTTATGGGGTCACCAAGGCAGGATGCGACATAAAAGTCATCATCCACCACTACCTCGTCCCCAAAGAGCCAGCTATCGCCGACCGCAACGGATCCTGGGTTAGCCTGTTCGGCTTGGGCACTCGCGCCATTGCTGCTCATCACGGCGAAGATCATACCCGCAAAAGCGAGCACTACCGCCAGCATGATGGCAATGACTTGCATGCCCCTCATTCTTTTCTGCGTATTTACCATAAATAAACCTCCTATTTTTGGCATTTTTACTTTGCTATAACAATATGCAAGCTTGCTACCATTCTTGCACGAATAAACGCGCGCAAGAATACCCGCACGGATATACTATAACATAAAAAAAAGCAAGATTCAAGAATTTTTTTTGGTGCTAATTTGGAAATAATAGGGAAATTTAATCAAAAAAGTACGATGTTCCATAATGGAACGGGAGAAAAGACGCCAAAAGCGCTTCGCAAGTGAATTGCGCTCCGCGCAAGAATTGACCGCGTGATGCGGTCAGGAATTCTCGCGACAAGACGCTCCGTGAATAGACGGCTATGCCGTCATTGCGGATCAGTCCTTTTTGGGTGGAGATGTTTCGACTCCACTCTGTTCCGCTCAACACGACAATATTTATTCGTCCTTCATTCTCTTTTTGTCATCCTGAGCCGACGACAGTCGTGCCGAAGGATCGCCTTGCAATATCTCATCCTTCATGCACGCGTCGGGGTTCCCCGAAATGTCGGAGAGACATTTTGGGGCGTTGCGCGCAATTCATGACCGAAGGTCTATTCACGCAGCCTGCAAGGCTGCAATTCATCC